>CACGJI010000001.1 GCA_902573335.1 uncultured Synechococcaceae cyanobacterium
AGCAAAATGTGTATTTTTAGATGGGATGACTAATAAAGAAGGCAAACCTTTACCGCTAATTATTCAAAAAAAAGATGGAGGTTTTAATTATGCCACCACAGATCTTGCTGCTATAAGATACAGATTTAATAAACCTCCTAATGGCGATGATGCTTCAAGAATTATTTATGTAACTGATCATGGACAAGCAAATCATTTTGCTGGAGTTTTTTCAAGTTGCAAAAAAAGCAAAATGGATCCCAGATAAGTGTCAAGTAGACCATGTCCCTTTTGGGTTAGTTCAAGGAATTGATGGCAAAAAACTAAAGACAAGAGAAGGTGAAACAATACGCCTAAAAGATTTATTAAATGAAGCAGTTAGAAGAGCAAAAGAAGATTTATTGAAAAGATTAGAAGATGAAGATCGTTATGAGACCGAAGAGTTTATAGCAAATACTTCAAGAATTATTGGATTAGGAGCTGTTAAGTATGCAGATTTAAGTCAAAATAGGATTACTAATTATCAATTTAGTTTTGATAAAATGCTTTCCCTTAATGGTAATACTGCTCCTTATTTGTTATATACACTTGTAAGAATTTTAGGAATTAAAAGAAAAAATGATTTTGTTTATGAATCTAAAGATTTTCAGTACGTAAATTATGAACATAAATCTGAGTGGAAACTTATCAGAAAATTACTTAGGTTCGATGAAGTCATAATTTCTATTGAAAAAGACTTAATGCCAAATAGATTATGCAATTATCTGTTCGAGCTATGTCAGACTTTTAATAGATTCTATGATCAAGTTCCAATTCTCAAAGAAGAAAAAAATATAAAAATCTCTAGGCTTAATTTATGTGACCTAACTGCAAAAACACTAAAATTAAGCTTAGAGCTTTTAGGAATTGAAACTTTAGAAAGAATGTAATGAATGATTTTGATCCATTAAATAATCTTTTCCCAAAACCAAGAGAAGAAATAATAAATATGCAGTCTTACTCTGCACCTTTAGAAAATAGAAGAAATTTACTCCGCTTAGACTTTAATGAAAATACTTTAGGTCCAAGTCCTAAGGTTTTAGAGGCATTAAAAGCGATAAAATTAGATGAGATTTCAATTTATCCAGAATATAATTTTTTAAAAAAATTTTTATGTGATAAATATCTTGATTCAAGAAAATTTGATAATGATGAAATCGGAATTTTCAATGGAGCAGATGCAGCAATAAATGCAATTTTCAATTGCTTTGGAGAAAAAGATCAGATATTTCTAACCACAAATCCAACTTTTGGTTACTATTCTCCTTGTGCAGAAATCCGAGGAATGAAAAAAATAAGTTGTTCTTACATTGGAGAAAATTTTCTATTCCCCATCGAAGAATTTAGGGAAAAAATAATAAAGCATAATCCAAAGTTAATATTTATTTGCAATCCAAATAATCCAACAGGAACTGTTCTAAGCTCTCATGAAATAATTAATTTAGCCAATATCAATAACGATTCATTAATAGTTGTTGATGAACTATATGAAAAATTTAATGGAGATAGTCTTCTTGAATCGATAGATTTTGAAAATAATAAAAATATACTAATAATCCAATCTCTTTCAAAAACTGCAGGTCTAGCTGGTTTAAGAATAGGTTTTACTTTTGGCAATAAAAGTTTAATTCAGTACATTAATAAAGTTACAGGACCATATGATGTCAACAGCTTTGCTATAACAGCTGCATTAGCAGCACTTAAAGACAAATCATATATTGATAATTATGTTTTAGAAGTAAAAAAGGCGAGGGAATGGATTTTAAATAAATTTAAATCAACAAAAATCAGAACTCACTTTAGTGGAGGTAATTATTTCTTAATTTGGCCAAAAAAAGATTCTAAAATCTTAATAGAACAGATGAGAGAAAAAGGTATTCTTATTAGAAGTATGGAAAACAAAAAAGATATTGGTAATTCTATAAGGGTTAGTATTGGAACTAAAGAACAAATGATTTTTTTCTGGGACAATTACAAGATATTAGATTTAAAAAATTAATTACTGAAAATATAAATTGTATTTTGATCGATTCTTTTAGGTTTTATTTGAAAATCTTTTCCAACATATTTTACTTTAAAATCTTTCATATTTTCGATAAATAAATCAGCATTTGAGAAATCACATTCTTTATTAATTTTTTTGCCGCGTTCAAAGTGAACAGGAATAACTACATTAGGTTTTAGAAGCTTAACTATTTTTGAGGCTTCTTTACCATTGTAAGATTTTATTCCTCCTCCAATTGAAATAAACAATATATCTGGACTAGACAAAATAATTTGACTGTTTATATCAATATCACCAGCAGCTCCTCCCATATGAACAATTTTAAGATCATTCTGCTCCCAACTCCAAACAGTTGCCATCCCAAATCTTCTTCCATCTACTCTGTCATGTGGTACAGAAATTCCATTTAATAAAATATCCTCAAATTGATAGATTCCTGGCTCAATGAACATTAATTGATCATTAGGGTTATATCCTTCATCTGGAAGCCTAGAACTAGCCAAAATAAAATCTACGTTGACTTCTTTTGGCTCCTTTAAATTACTTGCACAACCTATTGCTTTAAAGGGATTTATAAGAATAGATTTATCTGCACTAGTAATTAAAAAACTACTATGTCCCAAACTTTTTATTCCTAAGTTCCTTGCCAATAATGAGGTAGGTAAAAAAGAGCTAACTAATATCAAAAATAAAAAGTTTTTAATTTGAGAAATCATAATATTAATTTTTTTTTATTTTACTTTTGTTTAGCCATTTTTAGAAAATTACTAATTAATTTATGACCAAATTGCGTCAACACACTTTCAGGATGGAACTGTACCCCATGTAAATGTTTATATTCTTTATGAGAGATAGCCATAATTGTTGAGTCTTCTAAAGTCGCAGTTATGTCGAAACAAGTTGGTAAAGAAGTTGAATCAACTATAAGACTATGGTATCTAGTAGCCACAAATGGAGTCTCGATATCTTTAAACAATCCTTTTTGATTATGAAATATTTTGGATGTCTTACCATGCATAAGTTCTTTCCCAACTATAACCTTACCTCCAAAAGCTTGGGCCAAAGCTTGATGGCCTAAACAAACTCCCAAGGTCGGAATATTTTTAGATAATTTTTTTAGAATTGGCAGACAAATTCCAGATTGATCTGGATTACCTGGACCTGGAGATAAGAGAATTCCACCAGGATTTAGTTTGATAATTTCTTCTAGAGTAATTTCATCATTTCTTTTAACTATTAATTCTTTAGTTATTTCATGCTCAACTGAAAGTTCTCCTAAATATTGAACAAGGTTATAAGTAAAACTATCGTAATTATCAATAACAAGAAACATATTTATATGGATTTAAAATAACAACTTTATTTTAGGAACAAAGATATATACAGCAATAATAACAGAATTAATGGAAGCTAATAATACTGCTCCTGCAGAAGTATCTTTTGAAATTTTAGCCAAAATACTAAATTCTTTTTTCACTACTAAATCAACGATTGATTCAATAGATGTATTCAATATTTCTAATATTAAAACAGACATTATTGTTGCAATCAAAATAACATAATTACTTATACTAATTTTGAGTAAAAAACCAATTATTAAACTTGTAACTGCAAAAATTAATTGAATTTTAAAATTTCTTGAAGTTTTTAATACATAACTAATACCACTGAAAGCATACTTAAAACTTATAAATAAATTACTAGAAGTTTTGTATGAATCTTTTCTATTTTCTAGATAGTTTATTTTTTTTTCCATTGATTTTTAATCTAATCGAGTAATTAAATATTCTTGGAAATTTAACATATTTTCTAAATCATGCTCATTATTATGTTCCCATCCCAAAAGATGTAAAAATCCATGACTAGCCAACCAGATCATCTCTTTATAGATTGAATGTTTATATTCATAAGATTGATCAAGTGCCATCTCTAATGATATAAAAATATCTCCCAACTCTATATGATCTAAATTATTTAGAGATTCATCAGAAATAATTGGAAAAGATAAAACATCAGTTGGACCATTTTTTTGCAACCATTTCTTATTCAAAGAAGCAATTTCTTGATTAGATATTATCTGTAAGCCTAATGAAAAAGATTTTTTTTCAAAAATATAATATGGTAATTTATAATCCTCTTTTTTTAATATAGTATTTATCCAAGATAAAAAAACTTTCTCCCAAAAAATAGATTCAAAAATAAGATGAGTTTTACTATCTTTTAACTTATTTGAAAATTGAGAGAAATCATTACATTGAAAAACCAAATCTAAATTTATTTCAGAAATAATTTTTTCATTCATAAATTCTTAAACTGGAATATTGGGCTTACCTATTGTGGCCACAAGTATTAATATCCCAATTAAAACTAGAAAGGTTATTGAAAAATGAGAAATACTTTTTGAGCCTTTCCTTACCATATTTCTCATAGCAAGCTTTATAAAGCTTGGAGGAGAAACTTTTTTTTCTAAAATTTCGTTTTTATTTTCCATTAGTTATTCAATAGATTCATCAGAAGAAATATTCATACGTAATAATTCATGAATAAATGGTTCAAGTCCACCATCTAAAACACTATCTAACTCGTTAGTCTCCTGCATAGTCCTAAGATCTTTTACCATTTGATAGGGATGGAAAACATAATTTCTTATTTGATTGCCCCATGCAGCTTCCACAATATCACCTTTTATATCAGCGACTTCAGCAGCTCGTTGTTCTTTAGCAATCACTAATAGTTTAGACTTTAAAAGTAACATAGCTTTTTCTTTATTTTGTAATTGAGATCTTTCTTGAGTACATCTTACTGAAATCCCTGTAGGCAAATGAACAATTCTCACTGCTGTTTCTACTTTATTAACATTTTGTCCTCCAGCTCCACCGGATCTACTCGTTGTAATTTCTAAATCTTTTTCAGGTATATCAAGTGAAATATTATCATCTAATTTTGGCATAACCTCTACCCCAGCAAAGCTGGTTTGTCTTTTGCCATTGGCATTAAAAGGAGAAATTCTTACTAATCTATGAGTTCCTTTTTCATGTTGCAGATAGCCATATGCATATTTTCCAACAATTTCGAACGTTACACTTTTAATACCTGCTTCTTCTCCTTGAGATAATTCATTAATAACAAGGCTCATTTGATTATTATCGGCCCATCTTGAGTACATTCTTAATAATATCTCTACCCAATCCTGCGCATCTGTTCCACCCGCACCTGCGTTAATAGAAACTACTGCTCCTTCATTATCGTATTCACCACATAACAATCTTTCAAATTCCCATTTATCCAAATTCTCTCTTAATTTCTTTAATCCCAGCTGCGATTCTAAAATCATTTCCTCTTCGGGTTCTAGAGAATAAAGCTCAAGAGAGGCATTAGCATCAGAAATAAAAGTTTTCCATTTATCTAACAATTCGAGTTGTGCTTTGACATCATCAAGGATTAACATTTGATTTTTAGCTTCTTCTTGATTTTCCCAAAATTCAGGCTGAGCAGAAATTTGCTCTAACTCTTTCCTTTTCGCTTTTAATCTTGGAACGTCAAAGACAATCCTGAGCATTACCCAGGCGCTCTGTTAGTTCCGAAAGATCTTTTTTGAAATCTGTAATATCTATCAAAATAGAATTTAATCGTTATTTATAATCTAACAAGCACTTTTGTTTAATAGTATAAACTAAGTATTATTTTAAAAAAATGTCCAAAGTTGAAATTTATACTTGGGAATATTGCCCATTCTGTATTCGAGCAAAATCACTACTCAAGAAAAAAAATGTAAATTTTACAGAATATAAAATAGATGGCGACGAAGATGCCAGAGCATTGATGATTGAAAGAGCTGATGGTAGAAGAACATTACCACAAATATTTATAGATAATGAGGGTATCGGAGGCTGCGATGATCTCTATGCATTAGAAAATGAAAATAAATTAGAAGCATTATTAAACTAGATCTTATGAAATTTCTATTCGTAATAGATCCAATTAAAAATATAAATCCCTTAAAAGATTCAACTGCTGCTTTAATGCAAGCATCATCAAAAAAAAATATTGAAATCTGGAGTTGTACTCCTCAAGACCTGGAAGCTAGAGGTGATGAAGTATGGGCATCTTCCATAAAAGTTGAAGTAATTCCGTGGATTTCTTTCAAAGAGAATGATTGCATACCTCTCGCCGAATTTAATTGCATTTGGATGAGAAAAGATCCTCCTGTAAATGAGGCTTATTTATATGCAACCCATCTTTTAGAAGTTGCCGAAAGAAAAGGAGTAAAAGTAATTAACAAACCCTCATCATTAAGAGCGTGGAATGAAAAGCTAGGTGCTTTAAGATACAGCCACTTAATGGCACCTACAATAGTTGCGAGTAAGGTAAAAGATCTTATTAATTTTGCAAATATAAATAATGAAGTAGTCATAAAACCTCTTGGAGGAAAAGGTGGTCAAGGTGTTATAAGGATAAATAAAAATTCTCCAGGAATTAAATCAATCATTGAATTAATCACTTCTCAAGAAGAATTACCAGTTATGATGCAAAAATTTATTCCTGAAGTCATAGAGGGTGATAAAAGAATAATTATCGTAAACGGAGAAGCAATTGGATCAATAAATAGGATTCCTCAAGGAGGCGATTTTAGGAGTAATTTAGCGATGGGAGGCAAGGCTGAACCTACATTATTAACAGAAAAAGAAAAAAGTATCTGCTCAGAATTATCTCAACACTTCAAAGATGAGGGTTTATTTTTTGTAGGTATTGATGTAATAAATGGAATGCTTAGCGAGATTAATGTAACCAGTCCAACAGGTTTAAGAGAAATAGAAAATTTATCCAATAAAAATGTTTCAGAGGAAGTTATTGAAAAATTAGTAGAAATTATCTAGGATTTTTAGCGCAAAATATCTGTTTTACAATAGATTCAAATTTTAATTTAATCTCATCTATTTCTTTCTCTAAAACGGAGCCAGAAACTATACCTGAACCTGCAGTAAATTCAATATTTTCTTCAATACATCTTGCGCCTCTTATTGCCAAAAGAAATGAAGCATTGCCTGATGAATCAACCCAACCCATTGGAGAAGCATAATTTCCTCTAGGAAAAGACTCAAGAGTGTTTATCCAATCCAATGCTGCATTTTTGGGGTATCCACAAACAGCTGGAGATGGATGTAAGTTTTTTAGCAATTCAAAAGGACAAATATTTTCAACTTTAGAGAAAATGAGTGTTTGCAAATGAGAAATATCTCCAAATGAATTTACCTTGATATCACTTTTTTTAAAGTTTGTTATTTTTGAAACTTCTAAAGATTTAATCAAATGTTGTATTACATAATTATGTTCCTTTAAGTCTTTAGTACTTTTTAGGAGTTTCTTAAAATTTGAATTAGTAGAGATAGTTCCAGCAAGAGCCTCTAAAGTTAAATTAGGTTTAGAGAAAGAAAATAATTTTTCTGGAGATGCTCCAAACAACATATCCTTACTATTCCTTTTCCAAACGTATCTACATGTATTTGGTTGCTTCTTTTTAAATCTTTTTAAAATTTCTACTAAATCTAATTTATTTTTAAGTTTTATTTTAATCCTATTCGCTAAAACTATCTTTTCGAGGATATCTTTTTCTACTAATTGAATTCCTCTATTTACTACTTTTTTCATGTTTGTTTTAGAAGTTTCTAAGGAGCGTGAGAAGTCATCAATAAAAGGGGAATCAAAACTAGTTTTTAAGCCAGATGATTTTATTAATTCTGAGCCAGAATTAATAACTTGATTTCTAATTGTCCATATTTCTTCAATTAATGTTCTTAATGATGATTTACCTTCAACATGACCATTGATTCTTAACGAGCAATTCTTGCCACTTTTAGTAATTAATATTTTTGGCAAAATGGCTTCCAAACTAGGGATATCTGAAGGTAAATTCTTATTATTCGAATTTTCAGAGAAAGAAAATAAATAAATTATTTTTGAAAGTGCAGAATTATGTGATTCATTAGTTAAGTTAATTAAATTTTTAAAATTCTCAGAATTAAACTCTTTTGCTACCTCAAATCTTTTTGGGCCATCCAGAGTAACATATTTACACTTCTCGAAAGCTATATATGAAATGCCATCAGATTCCTCCCAAAATGAAGAAAACGGATATTGATTTATTAACAATTCATAAACTTGAAATAAATCAATACAAGGAATCTCAACACAAATACTTACTAATCCAGAATTTTCAACTTTCTTATCGAAAGAGGAAAATACATCTTTTAAAAAATCTGTTAAGTTTAAATCATTTTTCATTACTTATTGAAAATAACTAAAAATGATGCAATAAAGTAAAAAATGTAACTCAATTTATAAACTACATTCAATAATTATCTAATTTTGCATGTTAATTAAAAATGGACGAAGATAAAAAAAAATTATGGAAAAAAGCAATAAAATGGCCTCTTTATTCTGTTGCCATACTTCCAGTTTTAATAACAGGGGCTTACTTGCTCAATCAATATGAAGAGGTAAAAATTTATAATTTGATTTCATTTACTTTAGCTGCAATTTTGATATTACTTTGGGAAAATCTAACTAATGATTTATTCGACGCAGAAACAGGAATCGATGAATTTAAATTCCATTCAATTGCAAATCTTGTAAAAAATAAAAAAATAATTTCATTTATTGCATATACATCTTTAGTTATTGGTTTATTAATAATTTTAATTATTTCAGTATCAACAAGTATAAACATTTTTATTTTGGTGGCAGCTTGCTGCTTCTTAGGATATTTATATCAAGGTCCTCCTTTTAGATTGGGCTATCAAGGTTTAGGAGAACCATTATGCTGGCTTGCATTTGGACCTTTTGCGTACTCTGCAGTCTTAATTGCGTTAAATCCGTCTAATATTTACTTAGAAGATATTCCATGGAAAGTTTCTTTATTACTTGGTTCAGGACCTTCCTTGGCAACAACTCTTGTATTATTTTGTTCTCATTTTCATCAAATTTCTGAAGATAAAAAGCATGGGAAAAATTCACCTTTAGTTCGCTTAGGGGCAAAAAAAGGTTCTCAATTTGTGCCTTGGATAATTTTTACAATATATATTTTTCAACTTTTCACAATAGTTTATGGATTTATTCCAGTGTTTTGCTTCCTTTATTTGCTTAGTTTCCCTCAAGCAATAAGACTTATAAATTTATTAAAATCTTCGTATGCAAAACCTTCTGCAATAAAAAATTGCAAATTCGTCGCAATAAAATTTCAAACTCTTAATGGAATTGGTTTAATCACAGGATTAATATTTAATTACTTGCTAAATAAATGAACTTAATATTTCAAAAAAAATGTTATAGCTTTAAGTTATCGGCCAAAGTAGAAAATTCTAAAACCAATTACCATACAAAATCGGGTTGGATAATTAAATTAATAAGTAATGATAAAAAAATAGGGTTTGGAGAAGTTTCACCGCTACATAAAAAAGACTTAAAAAAGTGTGCGAAACAACTAGATATGATCCCTGAGTATATAGATGAATTTAATTTATCTGAGCAAATAAATATTTTTCACCCATGCATTCAATCTGCAATAAATTCTGCATTAGCTGAGATCAATGGAAAAATAATTTTTAAAGAAAACTACTACTTTGATGAAATGGGTAAAACAGCCATATTGTTAAATCATGAAAATGTAGTTTCAGATCTAAATGATATTAAAAAAAGACATTGTGATATTGGAAAATCATTAACCTTAAAATGGAAAGTAGCACTAAAAAATAACCATGAGGAAGAAGCAAAATTAGAAGAAATTTTAAGCAAAATAGATAATAATATTAAGTTAAGAATAGATGCTAATGGTTCTTGGGGAAGAGACATAGCTAATAGATGGGCTGATATTTTGAAAGATAATAAAAATATAGATTGGTTAGAACAACCTCTCTGTGTTGATGATATTGATGGACTGACAGAACTAAACAAAAAAATTCCAATAGCTTTAGACGAATCACTTTTAAAATTTCCAACTTTGATTGATGAGTGGAAGGGTTGGCAAATTAGAAGGCCTTCTCAAGAAAATAATCCAGTTAAGCTTTTAAGAGAATTAGAAAATAAAAAAGCTTTAATATCTATAAGTACCTCATTTGAAACTGGAATAGGAAAGAGATGGCTCCATCATTTATCTTCTCTACAATTACAAGGACCAACACCAAAAGTTCCTGGTTTAGCAATGAATAAATTCCCTAATTCGTTTCTATTTTTAAATGAAGCAAAAAAGATATGGGATCAACTATGAAAAATAAAATTCATACTATTGAAGTTGAAAATAACGAAACTCAATCTATAGAAAAAATTATTGAAAAAATTAGAGAGAATAAAATTATTTATGTAAAAAACAAATTTTATGAAGACAAAGATGTATTAGATTCTATTACTGAAAATGGGCCAGCAATTATCTTAAACAGTAGTGGGAGTTCTGGAAAACCGAGACAATGTTTTCACCATTTAAATAATCTTAAATTATCTGCAACTACATCAGGTCAATGGCTAATAGAGCAAGGATTTGAATTACAAAACTGCTTAATTTTAAATACTTTACCCCTGAACCATATAAGTGGATTAATGCCAATTTTTAGAAGTCAAACTTGGGGATGTGATTGTATTAATATTTCTCCGAATTTGATAAAAAAAACTCGAGAACTTTTACTTTTCACAATTAAATTTAAAAAAAACAAAAAACACTTGATTACGTCATTAGTACCTACCCAATTACAAAGACTTTTAGCTCAAAAAGATGGAATTAGTTGGCTAAAAATTTTTGATCTAATTTGGGTAGGTGGAGCTTCAATTTCAGACGAAACTGCAGAACAATGTATAAAAGAAAAAATAAAATTAGCACCTTGTTACGGCTCAACTGAAACAGCGGCAATGGTTACGAGTTTAAAACCAAAAGAATTCTTAATGGGTTTTAAAAATGTTGGAGAAATACTACCTGATACAAAAATAAGAATTAACGCACAAGGATTAATCGAAATAAAATCAGCCAGAATTGGAATCGAAATAATAGATTCTTTAAAAACTGAAAATTTCAAAAATAAAAATGGGTGGTGGCAAACAAGTGATTTAGGTGAAATTAAGCAAATCAATAATTCTTACTATTTAAAATTTGTTGGAAGAAGTGATAATGCCTTTAATTCAGGAGGAGAAGTTGTTTTCCCTGAAGTAATTGAATCTAGATTAAATGATTTCATTATGAAAGAAAATATCCCAATTAATAAATTCAATATTTCGAAAGTATCTAATAAATTATGGGGAAATAAAATTAAAGTAATAGTTGAATTTAGAGAACTTACAAATGATAAAAATATTGAAATTTCTTTAAATTTATTAAAAAATTTTTCTCAAAGTTGGCCTAAACATGAAAAGCCTGAAAAGTGGATTGTTAAAAACAAGAATAGTATTACAGAAAAAATAAACTATAAATTTAAAAAATAATAATCAGCATTCTTTTAAATTTGTTCTCACATTAGAAGCCTCTATCCATCTTTCTAGCTGATCGGGAATGTCTATTTTATTTCTTGAATCAACATCTAAAGAACAATGTATTATTTTTCCTTCTGCTACTTTATTTCCATTTTTTATAAAAAAGCTATTTACTTGGAACAAATGAGTATTAATTTTATGAGGGGCAATTTTTACTTTTAATAAATCTCCAATTTTTATAGGCGCATGAAAGTTTGCTTCACAATTTACTATTGGAAAAATAATTTGACTTTTACGTATAGAAAAATCTGGAAAAATATCATGAAAAGGGATCCCATAGATTTCAATACTTTCTTCCCAAGCTTCATGCGACCATTTTAATAAGTTATGAAAATGAATTACACCTGCAGAATCACAATCACCAAACCTTACCTTCTTCTGCAATATTAACCAGTCAGAGGGTTTCATTTAAAGAAATTATCTATCAACAGATCCCATAATGACATCTATTGAACCAAGGATTGCCATAATATCAGCGATTTTGGCGCCTTTAAGAATATGAGGCAATATTTGCAGATTATTTAAATCAGCTGCTCTGATTTTAAATCTCCATGGGGTAACTTCATTATTTCCTTGAATAAATACACCTATTTCTCCTTTGCCGGACTCTAATCTTGTATATAATTCTCCGTTAGGAATTTTAAAAGTTGGAGCAACCTTCTTAGCTACATATTGATAGTCGATACCAAATATTTCACTTTTCTTATCTTCAGTCGCCATTCTTTGAGCTTCTAAATTTTCTGTTGGACCTCCTGGAATCATTTTGCAGGCTTGGCGAATGATGCTTAGTGATTGTCTCATCTCTTCAACTCTTACTCGATATCTCGCATAACAATCTCCTTCTTTTTCCGAAGCAATCTGCCAATCAAAATCGTCATAACATTCATAACTATCGACTTTCCTTAAATCCCAGGAAACTCCAGAAGCTCTAAGCATTGGCCCAGACAAAGACCAATTAATTGCCTGGTCTCTTTGTATTGTTCCTAGACCTTCAATTCTTTTTCTAAAAATTGGATTATTTGTAATTAATTTTTCGTATTCATCTATCTTAGGACCAAACCAATCGCAAAAGTCTATACATTTTTCTAACCATCCGTATGGGAGATCACATGCGACACCTCCTATCCTAAAGAAATTATTATTTATTAGCCTTTGTCCAGTAGCAGCTTCCCAGAGATCATAGATCATCTCTCTTTCTCTAAAAATATAGAAAAATGGAGTTTGAGCTCCTACGTCTGCTAAAAAGGGACCAAGCCATAAAAGATGATTAGCAATACGATTAAGTTCGAGCATAAGAACTCTGATGTAACTAGCTCGTTTAGGAACTGGAATATTAGCTAATCTTTCAGGAGCATTTACTACAATAGCTTCATAAAACATTCCTGCTGCATAATCCATTCTGCTTACATAAGGGACATACATTACATTTGTCCTATTTTCAGCTATCTTTTCCATTCCTCTATGTAAATATCCAATTACCGGCTCACAATCAATGACATTCTCACCATCAAGAGTTACAACTAACCTTAAAACCCCATGCATTGAAGGATGGTGAGGGCCAAAATTGACCACCATTGGTTCTGTTCTAGTCTCTAGTTGAGCCATTCGAAATTTAACTTCTAAATAAATCTTAGTCGAAAGTTATGCAAACTGACCTATCTGATTCATCTTTTTTCAATCATCAATCAGTTATGACAGATGAGATTATGTCCTCATTAGAGCATTACCCATTTATAAATAACAACCACCTTAAGGGAATAGACGCAACTTTAGGCGGAGGCGGGCACTCTTATTATTTATTGAGAAAATATTCGGATTTAAATATAATTGGACTTGATCAAGATCCATTCGCGAGACAATCAGCAGCAAAAAAACTTGATGAGTTTAAAAATAGGATTGATATAAGGGCTTCAAATTTTGCTGATTTTGTACCAAAAGAAAAAGTTTCTTTTGTGATTGCAGATCTTGGAGTAAATAGTAACCAAATTGATAACCCTAAAAGAGGATTTAGTTTCCAGAAAGATGGTCCACTTGATATGCGCATGAACCCTTTGCTTGATGTTGATGCAGAGAAATTAATTGAGGCTTTAAATGAAAAAGATCTAGCTAACCTAATCTATAAATATGGGGATGAGAGATTATCAAGAAAGATTGCCAGAAAAATAAAATTGGATTTGAAGGAAAATGGGAAATATTCTGGGACAAAAGAGTTAGCCTATTCTATTGCAGGCTGCTTCCCACCAAAACAAAGATATAAAAAAATACATCCAGCAACAAGAACATTTCAAGCATTAAGAATTGCTGTTAATAAAGAAATTGAAGTATTAGAAAAATTTTTGCAAGTTGTACCTGAATGGCTTTTGCCAGGGGGTATTATTTCTATTATTAGTTTTCATTCTCTTGAGGATAGGCTAGTTAAAAGTTTTTTTAAGAATGATCAAAGACTAAAAAACCTAACAAAAAAGCCAATAACTCCTTCAGAACAAGAAGTCGAACTAAATAAAAGAGCCAGGAGTGGAAAATTAAGAATTGCTCAATTAAATTAAAAGCCAAAAATTTCTATCGTAATGATCTGATCGTATTTGTAAGAATATGAATTGCTTGTTTTATATCTTTTGAATTAGTGCTTAATCCAATACTTAACCTTATTGAAGATTCTGCTTCTTTAACAGATCTACCTAAGGCTAGTAAAACATGAGATGGTTCACCATTACTACATGCAGATCCAGTAGAACAAATTATTTTAGATTTTAAAAGTTTATGAAATTTTGCTCCGTTTAAATCCAATACAGTCAAATTTAAATTGTGAGGTAATCTTTTTTCTATGGAGCCATTAATTAATAAACCAGAATTATTTTTTAACAAACCCTCTAAAAGGTTATTTCTATAAAAAAGTAATTTCTCAGCATTATTTTTTTGATTAACAACTGCTATCTCTATTGCTTTAGCAAAGCCAACTACTAAGGGAAGAGGTAATGTGCCTGACCTAAGACCATATTCCTGACCTCCTCCAATAATTAAAGGCTCAAGATTAATTTCTTCATCAATCAAAAGAAGTCCTATCCCTTTAGGACCATATATTTTGTGAGAACTGATCGTTATCATGTTTACATCTGATAAAAGATTATCTAACGCGATATAACCTAAACATTGTGCAAAATCAGAGTGAAAGGTAATTCCTCTCGATTTACATATCTTTGAAATATGGTGAATAGGCTGAATAACTCCTATTTCGTTATTTGCCAACATGACACTAACCAGAAATGTATCTTCTCTTATATTTTTTTTGAATTGTTCTTCTGAAATTAAGCCATCTTTCTCGGGATTAATTTCTGTAACCATAAATCCCTCTTTTTTTAGTTGGTTTAGGGGCTCCAAAACAGCTTTATGCTCCGTTTTTAAGGTAATAATATGACCATACTTTCCTGTTTTTTTATAGTAATTTCTAGCAAAACCTAGTAAGGCTAAGTTATTAGATTCAGTTGCCCCACTTGTAAAAATGACTTTTTTATTATTAAGAAATAAATTTTGTTCTATTTTTTCTCTTGAGGCTTCCAATATGGCGCTTGCGTTAATCCCCGCCAAATTAGATTTGCTTGCAGGGTTAGAAAATATCTCACTCCAAAAAGGTTTCATAGAATCAACAACATCTTTAGAGCAAGGAGTCGAAGATTGATAGTCTAGTAGTATTGGAGTTGATAGCATAATGTTTAGTATATAAAATTCTTTTTATTACTAGAAAATCAAATTAAAGAATTCAAAAAATGAATGAAATTAATCAAATAAATAATGAACCAGTAAGAAAATCAAGAATTTTATTAGTTGATGATGAGCCTGGTTTAAGAACAGCTGTTAAAACATTTCTAGAAGATGAAGGCTTTGAAATATTTGTTGCAGTTGATGGAGAGGATGGTTGGGAAAAAGCTCAAACAGTTTTTCCCGATTTGATAATTAGCGATATTATGATGCCCCGAGCTAACGGTTATGCTTTATTAGAAAAAATTAGAGAGGATGAAAAATTAGGAGGAACTCCAGTTATTTTCCTAACTGCAAAAGGAATGACCCTAGACAGAACCGAAGGTTATCTTGCAGGAGTTGATGATTATATTTCCAAACCTTTCGATCCCGATGAATTAGCGGCAAGAGTTAAAAATGTAATCAACAGACAAGAACGTTTACTAAAAGAAGCGGCACGATTCGCAGATATTGATGTAAGCAAAATGGCAAAACAAATTACTGAAATAAAATCTATGCTCACAGACCAAAACCAGATGAATCCAGAAAATAAAATAAATCTTCCTAGTTTTACTCCAAGAGAAGCAAGTGTGCTTCAACTAGTAGCAGAGGGACTGATGAACAAGGAAATTGCAAGACAGCTTGAAACATCTATTAGAAATGTTGAGAAATATGTAAGTAGACTTTTTATCAAGACAGGTACATCTAGCCGAACCGAATTAGTTCGTTATGCACTTGAAAATCATTTAGTAAAATAAATCATTTAATTTTTTCGAATTCGATTAATTTTGAAAAATAAAAAGGAGCTTGATTTAATTTCTTTTTAACAACTTTAAATCCTCTTTCTTTAGCAGCGTTAATAATACCATTTTCTTTCAATGTATATGCTCTTGTAGTTTTACTTGGCCCAGGAAATAATTTCCCAATATTTTTAAGAACAGCAAGAACTGGCGTATAAGGGGCAAAGCTAACGATTAGTTTTTCTTTGCTTAAATCACATAGATGTTGAACCATTTCTTCTGCGACCGGTTGAGGATAATGAATAAATACATCCAAACAAACTACAACATCAAATAATCCTTTTAATTTTTCCAGATCACAGACTTCATATTTGATTTTACCTTGATTCAAACCTAATTCATTAATGCGTTTCTTTGTTTCTTTAATCATTTCAGAAGAAATATCGCTCACCTGTAGTTCTTTTATACCAATTCTTAGTAAAGGTATGGAAAGACTTCCTACACCACATCCTGCATCACAATAACTTTTTTTTGTTAGTTCAGGATAATTTTTGATGTATGAGACTACATCATCTACAGTTTTTTGATGTCCTTTCCTAATATTTTTCTGAACTGTATTAATTTCATCAGATTTGCTATAAATTTTATTCCATCTTTCAAAGCCAGTACCATTAAAATACTCCTTAACTTCACTTTTTTCGATAATCTTATTTGACGTCATAATATTCTATAAAAATTTATTCTTTTTATACTAACTAACTGGCGCTAAATTAATTGCACGCCATTATAGGAAAGAATTGATTTGTTATTTTGTCAGAATTGAATTCTAAAGAAATTTATAAAATTGCTGTCTTAATGGGTAGTGATTCAGATCTAAAAACATTGAAACCAGCCATTGATATTTTAAGAGAATTTGGAATAAAAACTGAAGTTTGTATACTTTCTGCTCATCGAACTCCTTTAGAAATGATGGAATATGCAAAAAATGCAGAATCAGAAAACATAAAAGTAATAATTGCTGGTGCTGGAGGTGCTGCTCATCTTCCAGGAATGCTGGCATCAATAACTTGCATTCCTGTAATTGGAGTACCAGTAGAGAGTAAGACACTTAAGGGGATTGACTCACTTTTATCAATCGTTCAAATGCCCGCTGGGATTCCAGTTGCAACAGTTGCGATTAATGGAGGTCAGAATGCTGGATTGTTGGCAATAGAGATGATCAGTTTATTTGATAATTCCATAAAGAAAAATTTAAAAGAATTCAGAGAAAATCTTCATACACAAGTAAGAACTAAAAATAGTAAGTTATCTACTATTGGACCTGACAATTATCTTCAAAATAAATGAACTAATATTTTCCTAATTATGCCTTGTTAAGAAAGTTTTCTTTTTTAAGGTAGCTAATAACTTTTTCAACGGAATCATTTAAATCTAACGAACCTGTATCGACAACAATTTCGGGATTATGAGGAGCTTCATATGGACTAGAAATCCCTGTAAATTCCTTAATTTCACCCAAACGAGCTTTCTTATAAAGACCTTTAGTATCCCTATTTTCGCAAACTGTGATATCAGCAGCACAATAAACTTCAATAAAATCCTTAGATCCAATAATTTTTCTCACCTTATCTCTATCGCTAACAAATGGTGAAACGAATGCTGTAATAGTTATTATCCCAGCATTCATAAATAAATTCGCAACTTCTCCAATTCTTCGTATATTTTCTTCTCTATCATCATCCGAAAAACCAAGATCTTTGCATAAACCGTGTCTAATATTATCTCCATCCAAAACATAAGTCGAAAAACCATCTAAGTGTAAAACCTCATTTAAAGCGTTTGCTAAAGTACTTTTGCCAGAGCCAGATAAACCTGTAAACCAGATAACAATTCCTTTATGACCTCGCATTTTCTCTAACTTTTCTCTATCAATAGTTAAATTGTGCCACTTTATATTGGTTGACTTTGTTTGATCTTGTTCTTTCATTGTTTGGATTATAAAAATTAAAAACCTATCTTAACCCTTGCTTCATAAATTATGAAATCCCTCTTTACGAAGAAACTCAATTGATTTCGATACCATATCACCCTGTAGTTGGATATTACTATCAATTAATGTTCCTCCAGTTCCACAAAAAACTTTAATTTTTTTTAGTAATTCTTTTAATAATATTTCATCCTCAGTTCCTAACCCTCTAATTAAAGTTATAGTCTTACCCTTTTTACCTTTTTTTTGTTTTAAAATATTCACTTTTGATCTTTTATTAAAAGTATCTACCTTAGCTTTATCTTCAGATTTTTTTTCTTGATTATCAAATTCGATCCAATTTTTTTTTCCCATTATTTTAAATATAATCTATAGTTAGTTAATACTTATTCTATAGAAAAAGTGGTAAGTACATTTTCTCGCAAAGATCAAAACTATAAAAATGAAGATTTAAATCAACCCTCCAAAGAGGGAAGATTTGGAAAATATGGTGGTCAATATGTTCCTGAAACACTAATGCCTGCTCTATTTGAGCTTGAAACAGCTGCATCAAATGCATGGAAAGATACACTCTTTGTAAAAGAATTAAATCATCTTCTTAAGACTTATGTAGGCAGAGAAACACCACTTTATGAAGCCAAAAGACTTACTGAACATTACAAAACTAAACAAGCAACTCCAACAATATGGCTTAAAAGAGAAGATTTAAATCATACTGGTGCTCACAAAATTAATAATGCCCTTGGACAAGCTTTATTAGCTATAAGAATGGGCAAAAAAAGAATAATTGCAGAAACTGGGGCAGGTCAGCATGGAGTTGCTACGGCTACTGTTTGTGCGAGATTTGGCTTGAAATGTATTATTTATATGGGTGCTGAAGATATAAAAAGGCAATCCCTTAACGTCTTTAGAATGAAACTTCTAGGAGCTGAAGTTAAAGTTGTAAATTCAGGAACTGCAACACTTAAGGATGCTACTAGTGAAGCCATTAGAGATTGGGTTTCTAATGTCGAAACCACACACTACATTTTAGGATCTGTTGCTGGTCCACACCCTTTCCCAAAGATTGTGCGAGATTTTCATGCAGTTATAGGAGAAGAAACTAAAAAACAATGTCTGGAATGCTTTGGATCTTTACCAGATATTTTACTTGCTTGTGTAGGTGGGGGATCAAATGCAATGGGTCTTTTTCATCCTTTCGTTAAAGAAACTTCTGTACGACTTATTGGAGTTGAAGCAGCAGGAAACGGAGTTAATACTGACAAACATGCTGCAACTATCACTAAAGGGTCAGTTGGAATTTTGCATGGATCAATGAGTCTTCTATTACAAGATGATAATGGTCAAGTTCAAGAAGCTCACTCAATAAGTGCGGGTTTAGATTATCCTGGAGTAGGGCCTGAACATAGCCATTTAAAAGATATAGGTAGAGCAGAATATGGATCAGTCACAGATCAAGAAGCTTTAGATGCTTTGAAACTTGTTAGTGAACTTGAAGGAATTATACCTGCACTTGAAACTTCCCATGCCTTTGCTTGGTTGGATAAATTATGCCCTAATCTTGAAAAAGATACTCATATAGTTATCAATTGCTCTGGTAGAGGTGACAAAGATGTTAATACTGTTGCATCTTTATTAGATATTTAATCAATATCTTGGAATTGATGGGTCAATGTATCTACTCCATCCATCAATACCCTCCTCCAAATTCCATATTTCTCTCACAAGATTATTATCTAAACACCATTGTGAAAAGTTATAACTTCTTATTCCTGCATGACAGGTAACTACAATTTCTCTGTCTAATAAACCAGCAAATATTTCTTCAACGTATTCAGATGTGACTTTACTAATTGGTATATGTAAAAATTCTTTTGAGAAACGAGCTAGTTCAATCTCTGACTGTTCTCTTACATCAATCAAGACTGGATTTTCTTTCTCAGAATTAAACCAATCATTGAGACTAGAAGCATTTATAGATTTTGGATAACTTCCCAATTTATAGGATAAATTATGTGTTATTTACAATTTAATAAATTAAGTTGCAGTAGGAAGTTTATTGTTAAAAATAAAAATAAACATTGATAATGAAACTTAGGGTAGTAGCAATAATACTATTATTATCTTTATTACTATTTTTTGGTTTTAAAAAAGTTTCTGCTCATAAAAATAAGGAGCAAAGTACAAATATTGAGCAATTAAATATCTTAAAATATATACCTGAAAACAATAAATTTTTATTTATTTCAAATTTAAATAGTTCTAATATTATTAATAATAATGAAAAGGATAAAAATCCAACAAATCAAGATAACTTTGTTTTAATAAAAGATTCTATATTAGATTATTTAGGTATAGATCTAGGCAACAATAAATTAGAAGATATCTATAATAATGAACTTATAATCTCAACTTTTGAAAATAATAAAAATCTTAAGGATGATATTTTGATTATTTTTAAAATTAAGCCAGAAAAAACAATAGAAGATTTATTAAATTTGCCTAATAAAATTGATCAGATTGATGAGATAATATCAATAAATAGAGAAAACAAAATAAATTTCCTTAATTTTATATACCAAACCGAGGATAATTATATAATTGCCTCATCAGATAAAAAATTAATCAAAAATAGTATTAACTCCAGCAATGATTTTAAAGAAAAAAAATTTCAATATGAGGGAGAACTTTTTGGACTAAAAAACGAAAAAAATATATTATTCACAAATAAATTTTGGGAAAGTATATTTTTTGATAAGGAAATTTTTACTGATAATAAAGGGGATACAATAGCTACAACATTTGAATTAAAAAATAAAAATTTAATTTTAAAATCATATTTACTAAACAATAAAAAAAATATTGATATTCTTACTTACGATAAGTTATTAAATAAAGAGAATACTAATGAAGATAATCCTGAAATTTCAATTTTTAGTGATATAAAAAATTTTGACAAATATCTAAAACCTTTAATAAATGATTTTGAACTCAATTTTTTTGAAGAGTTTAATCAAAATGATAATCAAAACATTTTAATTCTCAATTCAAATAAAGATTGGCTTATTACATTTGAAAAAAATAATGAAGATCAATTTGATTTAGGCGCTTTGAAAAAGCTAAAAGATTTCAATAAATATACTTTGAAACAAAATGAAGATATTTATTCGATATATTCCAAAGATATTCTTGAAGAAAAAGACGATGTTATAAAACAATTAACTTATGAAAATATCTATTCAATAAAATCAGGAGGTTTACAAATCATAAGTAATTATTTAATTGATGGTAAAAAACTAGAGAAAATATCAAAAAAATTTTTTAACCTAAAAAGTAATAAAGATAAATCTGCTTTTCTTTATTCAAAAGTTGATATCAAAAATGTTAATTCTAATAAAGTTGAATATTTTTCTAATTTGCAGGACTTTAATTTTCTCATTAAAAATATTTTAAAAATATCAAATGAAGAATCGCTAGAAATCATAAGACAAAATATTCCTGAAAAAAATCCAATTCTTTATACAGAAATAATATTAAAAATTCTTTAAATTAAATTTATTCAAACAAGCTTCAAACACAATCATTTTAATTTTTTGTGAAATTAATATCTTGTGGTTAATTAAAAATTATTTGACTATCTTGAATCTATAAGTATTTAATATTGAATTAAGCAATTGGACAGTAAGAAACTAATTTTAAAACCAGGATTAGAGGGCGTCCCAGTTACTAATTCATCTATCTGTGATATTGACGGTAACAAAGGTAAATTATTGTACAGGGGGTTCTCCATTGAGGAACTATCTAAAAAAAGTAGTTTTTTAGAAACTGCTTACCTATTGATTTGGGGTGAATTACCCACGGCTATTCAACTTAGAGATTTTGAACAAGAAGTTCAGATGCATCGAAGGTTAAGTTTTAGAGTCAGAGATATGATGAAATGCTTCCCTGCGACAGGTCATCCTATGGATGCTCTTCAGTCTAGTGCTGCTTCTTTGGGTCTCTTCTATTCGCGTAGGGCAATAGATGATCCTAATTACATCTACAACGCAGTCATAAGACTAATAGCAAAAATCCCCACAATGATTGCTGCGTTTCAACTTATTAGAAAAGGACAAGATCCAATTCAACCTAGAGATGATTTAACTTACTCATCGAATTTTCTTTACATGCTGACTGAAAAGGAACAAGACCCTATAGCTGCAAAAGTTTTTGATAGGTGTTTAATTCTTCATGCCGAACATAGTTTAAACGCAAGTACATTTAGCGCTAGAGTGACTGCAAGTACTCTTACAGATCCATATGCTGTCATCGCCTCTGCGGTAGGAACCCTGGCTGGCCCACTGCATGGAGGGGCAAATGAGGATGTGATTGCAATGTTAGAAGAGATTAAAACTCCAGAAAATGCTGGGTCTTTTTTAGATAATGCAATAAAAAATAAAAGTAAGATAATGGGCTTCGGCCACAGAGAATACAAAGTCAAAGATCCAAGAGCAATAATTCTTCAAAAACTGGCAGAAGAACTTTTTATTAGATTCGGAGCAGATGAAATGTATGAAGTTGCTAAATCACTTGAGGCAGAGGCAATCCCAAGACTTGGACCTAAGGGAATATTCCCAAACGTGGATTTTTATTCTGGTCTTGTTTATAGAAAACTTGGTATTCCCCGTGATTTATTTACTCCAATTTTTGCCATATCTAGAGTGGCTGGTTGGTTAGCTCATTGGAGAGAGCAACTTGGAGCAAATAGAATTTTCAGACCATCGCAAATCTATACAGGTTCAGCACCAAGAGATTGGATCAGCTTAGAAAATAGAGAATAATATTTGCAGCTTTTCATAAAAAAACACACATATTGTTTGTGAAGAGTTAATCTATTAAGTAAATAACAAAAAAATTTTGGAATACGGATTAGATCTAGAATATAGTTTTAATGAATTCTTAAAAGGTTTTGGCCTTTCCAGCGAAATCGCTCATATAATCTGGCTGCCTCTACCTATGCTTTTGGTTTTGATAGCAGCAGTAGTTGGCGTTTTAGTAACAGTTTGGCTTGAAAGAAAAATATCTGCTGCTGCTCAACAAAGAATAGGTCCCGAATATGCTGGAGCGCTTGGCGTCCTCCAACCAATTGCAGATGGTCTTAAGTTACTTGTCAAAGAAGATATTATTCCTGCCAAAGCTGATGGGATTCTCTTCACTGCAGGACCTATATTAGTTCTTGTCCCAGTGATTCTGTCTTGGCTAATTGTTCCTTTTGGACAAAACCTTTTAATAAGTAATGTAGGTATTGGAATTTTCCTTTGGATCGCTTTAAGCAGCATTCAGCCAATTGGCCTTCTCATGAGCGGATACGCATCAAATAATAAGTATTCTTTATTAGGAGGTTTAAGAGCAGCAGCCCAATCAATAAGTTATGAAATTCCTTTAGCTTTATCTGTACTGGCTATCGTACTGATGACAAATTCTCTAAGTACGGTTGACATTGTCAACCAACAAAGCGGTGCTGGAATCCTAAGTTGGAATATATGGAGACAACCAGTTGGTTTTATAGTCTTTTGGATTTGTGCTCTTGCAGAATGTGAGAGACTTCCATTTGACTTACCCGAAGCTGAAGAAGAATTAGTTGCAGGATATCAAACTGAATATGCAGGGATGAAATTCGCATTGTTCTATCTTGGTAGTTACATTAATTTAATCCTTTCAGCTTTATTGGTATCAATACTTTATTTAGGAGGATGGGGTTTTCCTATTCCAGTTGAATTAATAGCTAAGTTTCTAAATTTGCCAATTAATGCACCCTTCATACAAGTTTTCACTGCATCAATAGGAATTGTTATGACTGTATTAAAAGCATATCTTTTAGTTTTCATTGCAATATTATTGCGTTGGACAACTCCTAGAGTAAGGATAGATCAACTATTAGATCTAGGATGGAAGTTTCTTCTTCCAATTTCTCTTGCTAATCTTTTGATAACTGCAGGATTAAAACTTGCATTTCCTCAATTCTTTGGTGGTTAAACTTAAGTAAAAATACTTAAATTCAAAATTAATCCACTAAAATAAAATAACTAAGTAAATTCTTCAAAATGAAAAATTTCCTTCATCAAATAAATAGCTATATTAAAGAAGCATTTAATGCTGGCAAATATCTATACAATGGCTTATCAGTAACTTTTGATCATCTTCGAAGAAGACCTGTTACTGTCCAATATCCATATGAAAAATTAATACCTTCTGAAAGATATAGAGGAAGGATTCACTATGAATTCGATAAATGTATTGCTTGTGAAGTTTGCGTGAGAGTATGTCCCATAAATTTACCAGTAGTTGACTGGGTAATGAATAAAGAAACCAAAAAAAAGGAACTTAGAAATTATTCTATAGACTTTGGAGTTTGTATATTTTGCGGAAATTGTGTTGAATATTGTCCAACTAATTGTTTATCCATGACAGAAGAATATGAATTAGCTACTTTTGACAGACACAATCTAAATTTTGATAATGTTGCACTTGGTAGACTACCCACAAATGTTACAACAGATCCTTCAGTTAAACCTCTAAGAGAACTCGCCTATCTTCCCAAAGGTGTAATGGACCCACATGAAATCCAATCTTCAGATACTAGAGTTGGTAAATTACCTGAAGAAGTCTATGATTGGATGAGACTAGAATCCAATGAAAATAAAGATAAAGTTTCTAATCCAAACAATTAATTTCAATTAATTTATGTCCATTGCAATAACTACTCAAATTATTTGTTTTTCAGTTTTATCTTTAGTTATCCTTATCGGAGCAATTGGTGTTGTATTGCTAGAAAGTATTGTTTATTCAGCCTTTCTTCTAGGAGGAGTTTTCATGAGTGTTGCGGGATTATATCTTCTTTTAAATGCTAGTTTTGTTGCTGCAGCACAAGTTTTAGTTTATGTAGGTGCAGTTAATGTATTAATAATCTTTGCAATAATGCTAGTCAATAAAAAAGAAGATTTAAAACCCATCAGTGACATTAAATCGAGAAGAATCATATCAACATCAATATGTTTAACCCTGCTAAGCCTTTTGATAAGAGTTGACTTGACTAATGTATGGACCCTATCAAGTCCTCAAAACTCTATAGGTGAAGAATCGACTATCAGAATTGGTGAACATCTATTTAGTGATTATTTACTCCCATTTGAAGTAGCATCAGTTTTACTTTTAATGGCAATGATTGGAGCTATTGTTTTAGCTAGAAGAGATGTAATGAGCAAGGATATTTCCACTGGATTACCCGTTGATCAAGAGTTAATTGAAAAATCATCAGAACCATTACTTACAAATAAAAATTAACCTTTTATTTTTCTTATTATGAGTTTAGAATCAATTCCTATTCAAGCATTTTTAATAGTATCTTCAGCACTATTCTGCATTGGGGTTTGGGGATTATTAAATAGCAGAAATGCAGTAAGAGTTCTTATGAGCATTGAGTTAATGCTCAATGCAGTAAATATAAACTTAATGGCGTTTTCTTCCTATGTTGATAATAATTTAATTCAAGGACAAGTTTTTACAATTTTTGTGATCACTGTTGCTGCAGCAGAAGCAGCAGTTGGATTAGCTATCTTATTATCTCTTTATAGGAATAGGGTGACTGTAGATATGGAAAGTTTTAATTTATTAAAATGGTAAAACCACTAAATGAAAATTTCATTAGTGCTTATTATATATCGTTCAGATAGTTCCATAGCTCAAGAGGCTTCTAAATTCTGTGAAGATGTACTCAAAGCTAAAAATATAAAATCAAAAAGAATTCAAAGCGATTTTCACAGAGATGATATTGCAAAACATCTTTATAATCTAGAATTACAACCAAATATTGGCATAGTTCTTGGTGGAGATGGAACCTTTCTAAAATGTGCAAATGCTTTAACTGATTATGATATTCCTTTGTTGAGCATTAATATTGGTGGTAATCTGGGTTTCCTTACCCAAGAAAAAGATTTTTTGTTTGACAAATCTTTTATTGAAATCCTTGAAAACGAAGAATATAAAATTGACTTTCGTAATAGATTAAATTGTAATGTTTGTATTGGGACAAGTTCTGAGAAAAAGATTATAAAAAGCTACGATGCCTTAAATGATTTTTATTTTAAATCTGTTGAAGAAGACATTTCTCCGACCAACCAAATAGAAATTGAAATAGATAACGAGAAGGTTAATGAATACAAAGGTGATGGATTAATCATATCTACATCTACTGGTTCAACAGCCTACTCAATGGCTGCAGGAGGGCCAATAGTGCACCCTAATCTTGATGCAATAATAATTAACCCTATATGCCCGATGAGTTTGGCTAGCAGACCAATAGTTATACCTAATACAAGTAAGGTGATCATAAAACCTGTTAAAAAAAGTAAAGGGGAAATTAAATTATGGAAAGACGGGTCAAAATGTATGACCATTAAGGAAAATTATTTTTGTGAGATCAAAAAAGGGAAATCGCCCTGCAAAATAATAAAGTTCAAAAAAAGCACAAGTTACTATAGTACCCTAATTAAGAAACTAGATTGGAAAGGTGATTTATCTCAAAAGAATTTAAAAAATTAAATGGGCTTAGAAATAGAAAGAAGATTTCTTATAAAAAATGATAATTGGAGAGAATTCATAAATAAAAAAATTTATATTGAACAAGGATATTTATCCAAAAGTTTAGATGGTTGGATTATTAGGGTAAGGCTTATAGGCAAAAACTCTAAAATTGCGCTTAAAAAACATATCAAAGGCTTTACCAACTTTGAATTTGAATACTCCATTCCAAGAAGCGATGCTGAAACAATAATTTCAAATCTTTCAAATACAATTAAAAAAGATAGATACTTTCTAGAAATTGAAAAAAAATCTTGGATTATAGATTGCTTCAAGGAAAATAATTATCCACTTGAAATTGCAGAAATTGAACTTTCTAATGAAGAGGAAGATTTAATTCTTCCTTCTTTCATTTCAAAAGAAATTACTGGTCTGACCCATTACTCCAATTTCAGTCTTGCTAACAATCCTTATTCAGAGTGGGAAGAAAAATATTTAACAACTATAAAAAGTAACTAGCCAGAAGAACCACTCATCCTTTATATTTTCTTTATATTTAAGCAAGGTATTTTTTCTTCAGATGTATGGTCTTTACGACAAAGAAGGAATATTGAGATTTGTTGATTCAGACAAAGATGCTTGTATTGCATATGCTGAACTCTTCGAATTAGGTTCTACAAATTATTGTCTAATGGATTTGGCTAATGATACAAAAAAAGTAAAGCCTTATACTAATCTTGATCAGAGTCTGGGAGTGTACAACAATTAAACCCATCTCTACAAATCTTTCCGTTGTCCATTGCCCAATTTAAGAGTGCTACTCTATTTTTAGAACCAGTTTTTGTAAACATATTACTTACATGATTATCAACAGTTCTTTTACTAATAGTTAGTTTTACCGCAATTTCTTGATTTGTAAGCCCATCAGCTACGAGATCAATGATTTCCATCTCCCTTGCTGAGAGACCCATCATATCAATGTTGTTTACTTCTTCATCAACCATTTGCATTTAAACAGTTCCTTTTTTATATTAGTTAAGTTTAGCAATCTCAGTACACTTGTTAACCAACTAGGAAACAAAAGCAATTGAAATCAAAACTTCAGCAGACTTTAGAAAAAAGATCTAAGGTAATAACGGCAGAGTTAATGCCTCCAAGAGGTGGAAGCACCGTAAGATCTCTTAAGATAGCACAACTTTTGAAAGATAAGGTACATGCTGTTAACATTACTGATGGAAGCAGAGCTGTAATGAGAATGTGCAGCTTGGCAATGTCCAAACTATTACTGGAAAATGGGATAGAACCAGTAATGCAAATTTCTTGCAGAGATCGTAATAAAATTGCTTTACAATCAGACATTCTGGGAGCAAATGCTTTAGGAATTAAAAACATCTTATGCATTACCGGTGATTCAGTAAAAGCTGGGGATCAACAAGATGCCAAGGCCGTTCATGAGTTTGAGTCAGTTAGATTGCTTCAACAAATTCAGGCTTTTAATAAAGGAATTGATCCTACTCTAGGAGAACTTTCCGATAAAAAAACATTTATTTTTACAGGTGCAGCAGCTGATCCAAATTGCAAAAATAAAAGGAGTTTAGAAAATAGATTAAGAAAGAAAAAAGAGGCTGGAGCTGGATTTATACAAACTCAAATGGTTATGGAAAAAGAAAATTTGATAGAGTTTTGTGAAAAAATTAGCATGCCTCTTGAAATTCCAGTAATTGCAGGCGTATTCCTATTGAAATCTTACAAAAACGCTCTCTTTATAAACAAATACGTTCCAGGCGCAAACATCCCTGAAAATATCTTAAATCGTCTTAAAGATGCTAAAGACCCATTACAAGAAGGTATTCAAATTGCATCTGAACAAGCTCATGATTTTATTAATATCGCGAATGGTGTTCATCTAATGGCCGTAAAAGCAGAGCATTTAATTCCTGAGATTCTTAAAAAAGCTAATCTTAGTCTGGAATATTAATCAAATCAGTACCTAATAATTCTGCCATAGCTTTCTGCTGAGGCGATGGCTCAGTTAAATCAGATCTTCTTGAATCTGCTATTAACCAATCTAAAGATGCATCTTGCAAATCAAAATGATCTCCATTTTTGCCAACACAATATTTACCAAACACTAACTTATCCATAAGTCTTACACCTTTACCAATTTTAGAATAATCAAAAATAATTGAGTTATCTATTGTTGCGCCTTCGCAAATGCAACAACTTGGTCCAATCATGGAAGGGCCAATAATAGTTGCTCCATCCTCAATCCTAGTCATGCCTCCTATATAAACCGGCCCGCTAATATTAACCTTTTCCCAGTTAGCCGCTACATTCAAACCGGTAAAAACTCCTGGTTTTATTTCCTTACCTGGTATTT
Source organism: uncultured Synechococcaceae cyanobacterium (assembly GCA_902573335.1). Classification (GTDB taxonomy): domain Bacteria; phylum Cyanobacteriota; class Cyanobacteriia; order PCC-6307; family Cyanobiaceae; genus Prochlorococcus_A. The sequence continues at coordinate 28,935 of CACGJI010000001.1, forward strand.
GTACTTGTCTTACCTTACCTTGTAATACATTTCTAATAGCACTCCAATAATCAGGAACTTTTCCAATATCTACCCATTCAAAATCCATTGGTAATGCAAAAAATGGTAAATCCATTTCAACAAGTTTAGGGAAAAGATCAGCTCCAATATCAAATTTCTCCGCTGAAGGTATGTAATTAAAAATTTCGGGTTCGAAAAGATAAATTCCTGTATTTATAGAGTCACTTAAAGCTTGATCAACTGTTGGCTTTTCCTGAAAAGCCTTTATTCGACCATTTTCATCAGAAACTACGACACCGTAACTTGATACTTGATCTTTAGTGACCTTCTTTGTTATTAAACTCGCAATAGCACCTTTCTGTTTATGTTTTTTAACAGCTTGAGTTAAATCTAAATCAACTAAAGCATCACCACATAAAACAACAAAAGTTTCATCAAAGAAATTTTGAAAATCCTGAATTTTTTTTAATCCTCCTGCGGATCCCAAAGCATCACCTATTAATTCTCCATCTTCAATTCTCCCCTCAAAACTATAAGCAATTTCTACTCCAAATCTTTGCCCATCCCTAAAATAATTTTCAATTTCTTCAGCCAGATGAGAAACATTTACCATTATTTCCTTAAAATTATGTTCTCTTAAAAGTTCCAAGAGAAACTCCATAACAGGTTTTTGCAAAATCGGAATCATCGGTTTTGGAATAACATGCGTAATAGGCTGAACACGTGTACCTTTACCTGCCGCAAGTATCATTGCCTTCATAAATTCAAAACCATTTTTTAAAATTATACGTTATTACTATGAAGCTTCTAAGCAACCGAGGAAGAGTTATTACTTACCTCAAGATTTTCTATAGGCAATTGAGCTAAGCAACCATCAGGTATTATTCTTTTAATTTGAATTGGGCCATATAAAGATTTAATTTGTTTAATTTCAATTTTGTTTTCAGATGATAAAAATAACAACGCCCAAAAAACTCCCAAACGATCTTTATCTAAATCATTTTTTACTACTGTTTGCCATTTTTTTACTAAATATTCAAAATCTGTCCATCCTAATGCTTTTTCCCATCCTTCAATAAATTTCCCTAATGCTTTAGTGGTTTCTGGAAGTTTCTCGCGATGCGCTAATGACTTTACTTGAGAAATTAATGCTCTATCAGAATATTTTTTATTTCTTTTTCTCTTCATGAGCAGAAGATCTTGGGTTTCTATAACTTCTGCTATTGACTCTAACTGACTTACAAGTTCTCCCAATGTTGTTGTACGTTTAAGAATTGGTTTTGCAATTGATCTTCTCCTGAGATATTTTTCAGGATATTTTGGAATATCAAATTCTTTATCAATCCAATCTTGATCATCCAAATCAAATTCATCTTCAAAATCGGGAGAATTTTCTTTGAAAACATCAGATTCCAAAACCTGAGCCTTAAGATTAACAAGTACGGAAGCCGCAAAAAATGCTTCGCTGGTCTCAGCTAAATCCTTATGATATGAGATTTGACTATTTGAAGATTGATTAAAAGTATTTGAGTATTGCTCTAAAAAACTATCAATTACACTTATTACATCAATATCCCATGGATCAAGCTCACCTTTACCTGCGGCGTCTTGAAGAAACTTAATCAACAATCTAGGGCCTAATTGTTGCCTATCAATAGGATTGAAATAAGATATTTTGAAATAGATAAAATCTATTCACAAGATATCTTTTTATTTATTTAATGCCAAACAATATTGCATTAATTTAAGAAATTATATTGATGGAGCTTTTAGGATCTCATTTGTTTTAGTTCCTGAAAAAATATTTGTTTTCGCAGCTCCTTTAACTGCAGTTAAATCTCGATCGACCAAATTATTGATAGATGCAATGTAACTTTCAGTAACTAATCTTGGGTACAAACCTATTCCAATAATCGGTAAAAGTAAACAAGCAATAATATAAACTTCCCTTGGCTCTGCATCTATAAGTTTTCGTTCTTCAATTAATTTAGGATTTTCTTTACCAAAGAAAATTTCTCGCAACATTGAAAGTAGATAAATAGGCGTAAGTATTACACCTATAGCAGCTAAAGAGGCCATCACCACCCTAAAGGGAAGTGTATAGACTTCATCAGTAACAAATCCAGTAAATACCATCAATTCGGAAACAAATCCGCTCATACCAGGCAAAGCCAGGGAAGCCAGGGAGCAAGCAGTCCATAGGGCAAACATAATTCTCATTTTTTGACCTACACCACTCATTTCATCAAGTTTAAGAGTCTTTGTTCTGTCATAGGTGGCACCAACAAGAAAAAATAAACTTGCACCTATTAATCCATGACTAACCATTTGCAGCATAGCTCCGCTTGTTCCAAGGCTACTAAAACTCCCTATACCAATAAGAACAAAACCCATATGACTTATCGAACTGTATGCAATTTTTCTTTTAAGATTTCTTTGAGCAAATGAAGTTAATGCAGCATAAATAATATTGACTACCCCTAGAACTATTAATAATGGGGCAAATTGAGCATGAGCAACGGGTAATAATTGTGCATTAAATCTTAAAAGAGCATATCCTCCCATCTTTAATAAAATTCCTGCTAAAAGCATATGAACGGGAGCTGTAGCCTCTCCATGAGCATCTGGTAGCCAAGTATGTAGAGGTACTATTGGTAGTTTCACGCCAAATGCAATTAAAAGCCCTACATAACATAATATTTGGAATTTTTGACTAAAATCTTGAGCTGCCAAGTGAGAAAACTCAAAGTTAGGAATTTCTGTACCATAGAAACCCATTGCTAACGCTGCAAGAAGAATGAAGATAGAACTACCAGCTGTATAAATAATGAATTTTGTTGCTGCATATTGTCGATTTTTGCCACCCCATATAGCCAGTAATAAATAAACAGGAATTAATTCAAGTTCCCAAGTTAGAAAGAATAAAAGCATATCTTGTACGGCAAAAACAGCGATTTGCCCACCATCCATAACCAATATCAAAAAGAAAAATAGCTTTGGTTTGAACTTGACTGGCCATGCAGCGAGAACTGCTAAAGCAGTTATAAAACTAGTCAATAATATTAATGGCATAGACATGCCATCAGCGCCAACAGACCAAGTAAGACCTAAATCAGGGAGCCAACTAATATTTTCTTTAAGTTGAACATTTTCATTAGTAATATCAAAGCCATTTATATATGAACCTACAGTTATTAAAAAAGTTATTAATGCAATAGACAATGCGAACCATCTAACCTCTTTGCCATCCCCTTTATCTGGGAAAAAAGGTATCACAAATGCGCTAACAATTGGGAATAAAATTGAAGCAGATAACCAAGGAAAATTGGAAAATCCAGCTCCCAAACTACCCAACATTTGTGTCGCAAAATGTGTATAAAAATAAGTACTCAATTTAATAAGAAATTTATCTTAAATAAAGTCTAGAAATTTTCTGTATTTTTTCACCCCAATGAACAGTGAAGACACACAATTGTAATTAAGATACTTGTGGAGATTGAAAACCAAATATAGCAACTAGTAAAATTACACCTCCAAAAACAATAAGCGCATAAAATTGAGCCCTACCAGTCTCAAAATATTTTAAACCTTCTCCACTTCCTAAAGTTACAAGTCCAGTAAGATTTACGACGCCATCAACAACCTTAGAATCAACTTCTAAAACTTCTTTAGCAAGTTTTCTACTACCCTTAACAAATAGTTTTTCATTAATATCGTCTAGATACCATTTATTGGATAAAAATCGATTGATGCTAGGAAACTTTTCGGCAAATAAAACTGATAAATTAATTTTTTTCAGAAAATATGCCTGATAAGCAATAATAATTCCAGCAGATGCAATAAGTACTGACGCAAATGCTAAAGGCAAAAATTCTTGTAATTCGAAGGCTTTTGCAGCAGTCTCTGCTTCTTCAGGATCAAGTAAATTTGCAATTTTGCTATCCCATGGAAGTCCCATAAAACCTATAATTACAGAAGGTACAGCTAGAAATACCAAAGGAAATGTCATTGACCATGATGACTCATGAATAGAGCCATGTTCTTCATGCTCTTCTAGATTTTCTTCATCGAGGTTTGTTTTAGAGGCTATTAGAAGCTCTTTTTGCAATTCTTTATTCTCGCCTCTAAAATCTCCTTCAAATGTCAAGAAATAAAGCCTAAACATGTAAAAAGCAGTCATACCAGCTGTTAAAAGTCCTACGAACCAAAAAGCTGGAAATGATATAAAAGCATTTCCGAGTATCTCGTCTTTACTCCAAAAACCTGCCAATGGGGGAATTCCACTAATTGCCACACAACCTATTAAAAATGTTGTTGATGTAAATGGCATTTTTTTTCTTAAACCTCCCATCAATCTCATATCCTGAGCTAATACAGGCTGATGGCCAACTACTTCTTCCATAGCATGTATTACTGAACCAGATCCCAAAAATAGCATCGCTTTAAAGCAAGCATGAGTTACTAAATGAAAAATTCCTGCTACTGGTGCTCCACAACCCATTGCGAGCATCATATACCCAAGCTGAGAAACTGTGCTATATGCTAAACCTTTTTTTAAATCCATTTGAGTTAAAGCTATAGAAGCTCCTAAAAAACAAGTAATGGTGCCAACTAATGCAATAATGAACTGAATAGAGGGGAATATTGAATACAAAGGTTGAAGTCTTGCTACAAGAAATATTCCTGCTGCAACCATTGTTGCAGCATGGATAAGTGCAGAAATAGGTGTCGGGCCTTCCATCGCATCAGGTAACCACACATGAAGAGGAAACTGAGCAGATTTAGCCATTGGCCCTAAAAAAACTAAAAAACATAGCAATAAAGCAGCCCAAATAGGTATCGAATTGTCAGATATTGATTGAGAAATACCAGTAGCTATTTCATTAAAATCAAAACTATTTGTTGCCCAAAATAGGCCAAGAATTCCTAGTAATAACCCGAAATCTCCCACTCTATTAACAACAAATGCTTTTTGTGCAGCGTGTGCAGCGCCATCCCTGTCATACCAAAACCCAACCAATAAATAAGAACACATCCCAACTAATTCCCAAAAAACATAAATTTCTAATAAATTCGGACTAATTATTAATCCCATCATTGAACTACTAAATAATGCTAAATATGTAAAAAATCTGACATAACCTTTATCATGATCCATGTAACCATGAGAGTAAATCATTACTAGCAAAGTTATTGTAGTTACTAACGCAAGCATTACACTCCCCAAAGGATCAAGGACAAATCCCATTGGAATTGTGAAATCCCCAGCATTGGCCCATACAAATAATTTTTCTACTGATTGATAACCATTAACTTGTTCAATTAAAGCTTTATAACTAATTACCGCAGAAATCCCAACGAAAGAAATCAGACCTACAGAAACAATTTCTCTTGAATTATTAATTTTCTTGTTGATGCTTATTAGTCCTAAACCAGAAAACACTGCTCCAATAAGTGGGAAAACGGGAATTAACCAGGCAATTTCTGAAGCTTGTGGCATGTTTTAAAGAACTTATATCTTGATTTTAAACTGTCAATTGAAAAATTCAGACAAAAATGATGAATTAAATGTTTTAACAGCAATATTTATATATTGATGAGACCACCAAAGTACGCCTATTGCAATTAATATACCAAATTGAGATAACCTAAAAAATTCTTTAATCTTAAATTCTTGCCTCCCCTCAAGTAAGGCTACGAAGGGGATTATGGAAGTATTTTTTTTAAAATTTTCAAATTCTTCTCCAAATCTATTTTCTAATCTCTTGTCGCCATGCCAGATTGCAAAAAGATGATGCAAAACTAGGCCAATAGAAGTTACTAATGTGAATGATGTACCAATCCATAAAGTATGAGCAAAACACCAAATTATCTGACCAAATGCTTGTGGATGTCTTGTGATTCGCATTATTCCAGTTCCATAGATTCGTACTTTAGGTTTTAAAACCGAAGGAATTTCTAGCAAATTGTAAGTAGCGGGATATAAAAATAAAAAACTTATTGCAGTTAAAAACCAAACGACTATAAAAACAAAATTATTACCCTGTAAATTCCATAATCTGATTCCGTCATATCTATGAGACAAAAAATAACTAATCAAAATAATTGCAGATGGCAAACTTAAAAAAACAAAACATAAACGCCATAATCTCGGACCCATAATAGATTCTGCTTTGATTCTTAAAGCAGCTCCTCCACTATGAATTACCGCAAAAATAAAAATCAAAAGTAAAATAATTAGGGAAGTTTTATGAGTCTCCATAAATTTAAATTGTTTAAATAATTTTTGTTCTTAACAAGAATGCTCTAAAGCATTAGAATTATAAGAAATTGTAGGCATAATAGATGCCAGAATTACCATTTACACTCGACCAATTAAGAATATTAAAAGCTATAGCAGCTCAAGGAAGTTTTAAAAAAGCTGCAGATCTCTTATATGTAACCCAACCTGCCGTAAGTTTACAAATACAAAATTTAGAAAAACAACTTGAAATCACAATTTTCGACAGAGGTGGTAGGAAGGCTCTTTTGACTGAAGCAGGGAGACTATTACTTGAATATTGTGAACGAATTTTGAATCAATGCGACGAAGCTTGCAAAGCTATTGAAGATTTAAATAGCTTAAAAGGTGGAACCCTTGTCATTGGAGCGAGCCAAACAACGGGTACCTATTTAATGCCGAGAATGATAGGACTATTCAGACAAAAATACCCTGATGTATCCGTGCAACTTCAAGTCCATAGTACTAGAAGAACTGGTTGGAGCGTCGCCAATGGACAAATTGACTTAGCCATTATTGGCGGACAATTACCTGGAGATTTGGAAAATTTACTACAAGTAATTCCATATGCCACTGATGAATTGGCATTAGTTTTACCATCTAAACATCCACTTTCGACCAAAAAAGAGCTTTTAAAAGAAGACTTATACAAATTAAATTTTGTAACATTAGACTCTCAATCTACAACAAGAAAAGTAGTTGACAAACTTCTTAAAGACTCTGGGCTTGATATTCAAAGATTAAAAATTGAAATGGAACTTAACTCTCTTGAAGCAATCAAAAATGCAGTTCAATCAGGATTAGGGGCTTCCTTTTTGCCTGTTGTTTCTATTGAAAGAGAATTATCTGCTGGAACAATCCACAAAGCATTTGTTGCTGACTTAGAGGTTAAAAGAGAACTTAAACTAATTACAAATCCTTCAAGATATACATCAAGAGCATCAGAGGTATTTAAAAAAAATATTCTGCCGCAATTTGCTAGTTTAGAAAGCCCTTTAAGACATACATAATTTTGATCAAAACTGAATTGCTTCTTTATTAATACCAACTCCTCCGTCTTCGGCTTGCCCATCGCCTTTTATTATAAATTTATTTTCGTTTACATCTGTCTGATAAACGCACTTAACTATTGGCTTATCTCTTATAGATCCAATATAAGCAAAAGTATTCATCCTTTGCTTGCATTCTCTTACATCTTCATTACTAATAGCACCCTGTTTTTGTAAAACTGTCCAATTCTCTCTTCTAATCACACAACCTGGCTGAAGAGCTGGTTGCGTTACAAAACTTGTAGATGGATTCAGAGTTGTATACATTTCAACATCAATTACAAAAGCACTAGCTCCCCATTGTCTACAAAATTCAGGGTCTGGAACAGCCATATCTAATTGCTGTTGACTAGCTATGTTTCCCTGTCCACCATCTGTTGTACTGGTAATAGCACTCCCAATACCAACTCCTAAAATTAGTACTCCCGCAAGCACAGCAATGGTTCCAGTACTGAAGTTGATCTTTTGTTCAGAAGAAGCAGGTAATCTACTGTTTCTTTGCCCATAAGAATCCATATCTCTTGGATTTGGAGGGTAATAATCTCTATTTGAGCCTCTCCTTGGCCTTCTATTTGAGGATGATCTATTCACAGTACTTCATTTGTTTTTGGTAAACCCATTGAATAATTCATTACTCTACAATCAGGGTTATAGCTCAGCTGACCATTTTGAAGCAAGAATTTGATTAAACCTTCGATTTCTGATCCTATTTTTCGAAGTTCATAATCATCTAAATCTCTCCCTGCTCTCTCTTTAATTAAATCATTAAACTTTTCATTTATTTTATTTAAAGAATCTTCGTTCCAAATAAATTCGTTATCGGGATCTAAATCAAGAGTCAGTTTGTTGGGATGAAACCGTAATTCCTTATCAACTACTTCAGCAGTAAAAATTCTTACATGTCTGGTAGTCGACTTTAAAAGCATTTTTTCCATAATTTCACGAAATAATCAACGAAAAAAATTATTATGTTCTAACTTTAATGTAGCTTATTAGTAAGTGTTTATTTATTTCTTGATTTTATAATGCGTGTTGTAATTGCCGGTGCAGGTTTAGCAGGTTTGTCTTGCGCTAAATATTTAGTCGATAATGGTCATATTCCCATTTTACTTGAAGCTAGAGATGTTTTAGGCGGAAAAGTTGCCGCATGGAAAGATGAAGATGGAGATTGGTATGAAACTGGTTTACATATATTTTTTGGAGCCTACCCAAATATGTTGCAACTTTTTAAGGAATTAGATATAGAAGATAGACTCCAATGGAAAAGTCATTCAATGATTTTCAATCAGCCATCAGAGCCCGGAACTTACAGTAGATTTGACTTTCCTGATATACCTGCTCCCGTAAATGGAGTTTCAGCAATATTAAGCAATAATGATATGCTTTCTTGGAATGAAAAGATTCTATTTGGATTAGGTTTAGTGCCTGCAATGTTGAGAGGCCAAAAGTACTTAGATAAATGTGATTCGAAATCATGGACAGATTGGCTAAAAGAGCACAATATCCCAGAAAGAGTTAATGATGAAGTTTTTATAGCAATGAGTAAAGCTTTAAATTTTATTGGGCCGGATGAAATATCATCTACAGTTTTATTAACAGCTTTAAATAGATTTTTACAAGAAAAAAATGGTTCAAAAATGGCATTCCTTGACGGAGCTCCTCCAGAAAGGCTTTGTCAGCCAATGGTTGATTATATCACTGCTCGTGGTGGAGAAGTTCACATTAATAGTCCATTGAGGCAAATCAACCTTAATGAAGACAGTACTGTTAAAAGTTTTACTATTGCCTCTTTAGGTGAAAACGAAAAGAAAGAGTTAACAGCCGATGCTTATGTAAGTGCAATGCCTGTAGATCTATTTAAATTAATGATCCCTAAACAATGGAAAGGTTTAGATACTTTTTCTAAATTAGATGGATTAAATGGCGTGCCAGTCATTAATATTCATTTATGGTTTGACAAAAAATTAACAGATATTGACCATCTACTATTTAGCAGATCACCACTTCTTAGTGTTTATGCAGATATGAGTATTACTTGTAAAGAATACGAAGATCCAAATAGATCAATGCTTGAATTAGTTTTCGCACCAGCAAAAGATTGGATAAATAGAAGCGATCAAGACATCGTTGATGCAACTATGGAAGAGTTAAAGAAATTATTTCCAACACATTTCATGGGTGACGATAAGACAAAATTAAGAAAATATAAAGTAGTTAAAACACCAAGATCTGTCTATAAGGCAGTTCCTGGATGTCAAGAGTTCAGACCTAGTCAAAAATCCCCAATAAAAAACTTTTTCTTAGCTGGTGACTATACAATGCAAAAATATTTAGCATCTATGGAAGGAGCTGTTTTAAGTGGTAAATTATGCGCGGAATCAATCAATAAGGAATATTCCAAAAACTCTCAAAATGTTTCTTCATAACATTTTCAAAATCTTTAAATTCAGCTAAAACTTTTTGAAAAATTCAATTTCTCAACTAGATCAAGCATACGAGATATGCCGAAAAGAAACTCAACAATGGGCTAAAACATTCTACTTGGGTACTCTTCTATTACCTCAAAAAAAGAGAAAAGCTATTTGGGCTATTTACGTATGGTGTAGAAGAACAGATGAAATAATGGATAGCGTAGAAGCCTCAACTAAATCACAAGAGGAGCTTTCAGATAATTTAGATGAATGGGAAGAAAATACTAAAAATGTATTTAATGGGAATATTAAATCTGAATTAGACTCAGTTTTATTAGATACCATCGAGAAATATCCACAAAGTATTCAACCCTATTTAGACATGATAGATGGCCAGAGGATGGATCTAAATAAATTTAGATACAAAGATTTTGATGAATTAAAACTCTATTGTTATAGAGTTGCAGGAACTGTTGGTTTAATGACCCAAAATGTAATGGGGATTGATAGTGCTTATACATCAGCACCATGGAGTGCCATGCCTGACCCTTCTGAAGCAGCTATAGCTCTAGGAATTGCAAATCAATTAACGAATATATTGAGAGATGTGGGAGAAGATAGACACAGAGGAAGAATTTATCTCCCGCAAGCGGATATTGAAAAATTTAATTATTCAGAAGAAGAACTTTTAAAAGGAAAAATAAACAAGCAGTGGAAAGCATTGATGAACTTTCAATTAACAAGGGCTCGCGAATGGTTCCAAAAGTCTGAGGATGGTATTAAGTGGCTATCTTCCGACGCGAGATGGCCAGTATGGACATCTTTACGTCTTTACAGAGGAATATTAGATTCTATTGAAAAATTAGATTATGATGTCTTTAATAATAGGGCTTTTGTAAAAAATTCAGTAAAAGCTCTTGAGATTCCAATATCTTTTTTAATTTCTCGAATTAAGTAATAAATAACTATGCAGGTGTCTTCTGATTAGCTAACAAATCTTTCAATTTAGATAATTCTCCAGCCCATCTTGGATCAGGAGCTTCGAGGTTAGGTGCATCACTATGAACAATTTTCTTAAAGTCTTTCCTTTTCTTATTTTTGTTTAATTTTCCACCATTTTTTTTGTTTGAAGCAGAATCTTTTTTTTCTGATAGCTCTACTCTTAATTTAGAACCATTAAATTCAAAACCGTTTAACTTTTGAATTAATAAATTAGCATTATCTTCATTATTTGCTGTAGCGAAACCAAACCCCCTGCATTCCTTAGTTTCCTTATCTAGAACTGCTTTAAATCTAATCGAATCAGAAACTGACTTTAAAAGTGTATCAAATTCTTTTGGATTAAATCCTTGTGGTAAGTTGCCAATGTAAATGCGAATACTCATAAATTTTTAAAAATGATTTTGAAGTCTGAACTTCTAAACAAAACTAAGCTATGTGTATTTAATCACATTTTGGTGCATTTTGTTCAATCCATCGCTTTGCTTTATAAATAGCTTCATCAAAATTATTTAATCTCTTATATGCAAGTTCCTTAGAAAGATACCGTAACAGCTCTCCTAAGATAGGCCCATCCTTTATTTTTAAATTTTTTTTGATTACTTCACCATTCAGTAAGTTTGAAGGATGAAATAATTTATCATCACTGTCACGCCATCTACGATGCCAATTTAATCGTAAATTTTGAGGTAAATGAAAAATAAAAGTTGGAAGAAACGTCTCTAATTCTTTATGTAATTCAAATCTATCTGATTCAGTAAATTGAGCGATATTTTTTTTCTCCAACAAAAAGTGCCATTTTCTTAATAACTTAGTTTTTGTAATCTCAGCTCTACTAAATTTAAATCGCTCAAGAGATACTTCATCAAAAATTTGGGCTATAAAAAATAATGGTAAATATTTCTCTTTTTCCTGCTTATTAAATTCAGCATAGTTAATTTCTTGTAAATCCAAAAAAAAAGAATTTTTATAAAAATTATCAGATCCAAATATATTAAATTTTTTTACCAAAATTACAGCCTCAAGTGCATTTTCCCCATTTACTATTTTATGTATTTCATAATTAATCCTCTCTTTTGCAACAAGATATAATTTCCCTTTACTTTTTTTTATAAAATCAACCAATTTTGGATCGATCTTAAAATTCAATTCTGAAACAAAACGAAAACATCTTAAAATTCTTAACGGATCATTAAGTAAGTTTTTTGCTGAATAAGTTTTAATTAAAGCAATCTCTAAATCTTTAAGACCATTCAATGGATCAAACAAAAGCTTCTTATCAAATAAAAAAGCAATTGAATTTATTGAAAAGTCCCTACTGCATAGATCGCCCTCGATCGTGGAGGAAATCTGATTAGCAATATCAATTGAGATATGATTAAGAATAATTCTCACAACTTCTCTTTCCTTATCTAAGATTATAAATTTAGATTTAATATTCTCTGCAATCATTTTCCCAATTTCAATAGCATTAAAAGGCACCACAATATCAACATCTACCTCTTCAGTTACTCTTTTCAAAATAATATCTCTTATGTAACCACCAACTAAATATGAACCTGTAGGTAAAAAAGATAAGATAAAATGCAAATTATGAAATTTGAAACTTCTTTCTAATTCATCAATAATTAGTGTATGATCGGTATGAATGTTATCTTTTTTCATTTTTAGTATTTGCTATGTGCATTTGCATCAACTGTAAATGGGTTGATAGATGTATCACTTATCATGACGTTGAAAATAATCATGATGTTGATAATATTTGTGATGTACCTGATTTTAAAGCAAAAAAGCCATTCATTCACGTCAGTATAATTAAAGATAAGAACGGAGATTTTAAAACTGATTGGGATGTTCAATCTTGTGAAAGTTTTACAAATGAATTTGGTAAGTGGTCTAAGTGTAATCCAGGTATGGAATTACCTGTTTAAAGGTAATAGATGACACATAATCTTAAGCAAAGACTGCACTACCCTACATTAGGAATACATAGCACAGACAATTCTTTTGGCTTTGGATACAGAGAGAGCAATAATATTCAATCTGATGAATTATTTGTTAAACAATTTGATAATGACTTAAATAACAACTTAATTGTTGAATTTAACGAATTCATTACCAAAGAAAATTTAAAAAAAGTAAATAAGATATCTGTCAGTATAGGACCAGCAAATTTTAATGCTTCAAGACTTATTGTAGTTTTAGCAAGAACTATCTCACAACAAATAAATTGTCCTTTAGACAGCTTTAGTTCGTTTGAATTAATGGCAAAAAGAATTGCATCAAAAAATAATATTTTTAAAAACAAAAAATCATTCTGGATTTACAAAAAATTAAAACGAAAAGGATTTATTGCAGGTAAATATGAAATTTGTCATAACGAAGAAAAAAATGGGGATCTAGTTATTCGAGAAATAGTTACACCAAAAGTTATTAAAGAATTAGAGAGTAAAGAACTTTTTTTTGAGGCTAATTATCAGGATGAAGATGATTTAAGGGAATTATTAGATTTAGCAAATAAAAATATATTAAATACAAATGTAAATTCATGGAAAAAAGTTTTGCCCCTTTACCCTATTTCTCCAATTAACTAAATTTTTATCCAATCAAATTATTAATATTATCTTGAAGTATCATAGTTACGGAATTAAGTTCATTTCTTGATGAATTTTGTGGAGGTTGAACAGGTTTCCCGACTTTAATCACTATTTTTGAAAAAAAAGGAATACATAATTTAAACTTTATTAGTCTATGTGAATTAACTATCGCAACGGGTAATAATAATTTTTGATTTTTAAAGGCTAATAAAGCAGCTCCTTGTTTTGGCTTATTAACTCGCCCATTTTTTTGACGAGTACCATCAATAAAGATTCCAATACAATTATTATCTGATAATTTTTTACATGCTGTTGTAATGGTATTTTTATCGGCAATTCCCCTCTTCACAGGATAAGCCCCACAAGCCTTGATAACAAACCCAAGTAAAGGTATTCTAAATAGCTCTGCCTTGGCCATAAAAGATATGTTACGTCCAAGAGCATGTCCTAAAAAAGGAGGGTCAAGCAAAGAACCATGATTAGAAACCATTATGAAAGAATTTTTTTGCGGAATATTTTCTCTACCTAATAAATGACCTCTAAATACAAATTTATAAATAGGTAATACAAAAATTTTGCTAACTATTTGATAGATTAATTTTTGAAAAACATCATTTTTCATATTAAATTAATAGGTGATTTGATTAGAACATGAAACTTGAGAAATTTTTAAATCTTTCAGATGTCTTTTTGCTAAACCGCTAAGTACATTTGATGGGCCAATTTCAACAAAATGAAGATCACTATCTTTTGCCATTAAATTCATAGTTTCTCGCCACCTAACACCATTACACATTTGATTTGCCAATCTAACTTTAAGCTCATCTGGATCGTCACAAAATGAAGGGTCATAATTACTTATTACTGGGACAGAGGGATTTTTAAACTTAATCTGTTTTAAATACTCAGAAAATTTAACTGAAGCATCATCCATGAATGGTGAATGGAATGCACCTGAAACATTTAATTTTAGGAATCTTTTACAAGAAATTTCTTTGGATAAATTGTCTAACTCTTCGTTAGAACCTGATAAGACAATTTGGGAAGAGCTATTATCATTAGCAATTACAACATCTTCACTTTTTTTTACTAATAAATCAAGCTCATTTCTATCAAAACCAATTACTGCTGCCATAGAACCTTTCCCAGCGTTTACCATTAATTGAGATCTGACTTTTATTAGTGATACGCAGTCTTCGAATGATAAAACATCGGCACAATATAATGCAGTTATTTCTCCCAGACTATGCCCAGCAACATAAGTTGGTTTAAAACCATTCTCTTTTAAGGCATCTAATAAAATTGATTCAACCAAAAAAAGACAAATCTGTGTATTGCTTGTATTATTCAAATCACAAAGAGGATTTGTTGGATCAGAATTTAACTCGCAAATTTCAAATAAATTTCTCTCAAATATCTCAGAAGCATAACTAAACCTCTCTATTGTGCTCGGCAAATTTTCAATTTGTTTTGCCATTCCAATTTTTTGCGAACCCTGTCCAGGGAATACCCATGTAACTGTCATAATGTTCCTATTTTGTTTTAACCCCATTTAATTAGGGCTGCACCCCAACTTAGCCCAGCACCAAAACCACTTGTAGCAATAATATCATTTTGTTTAATTCTATAATCTCTAACAGCCTCATCCATCATTAGTGGAATAGTTGCTGCAGAGGTATTACCATATTTTTCTAAATTGCTAAGAATTTTTTCTCTTGGAATTTTTAACCTTTCTCCTACAGAATCCAATATTCTTTGATTAGCTTGATGCAGCAAAAGCCAATCAACTTGATCAGAATTATATTTCATTTTTTTCAACAACTTTTCAAGAATTATGGGAACTTCTTTAACTGCGAATTTATAAACTTCCTGACCATTCATCTGAATTGAAGAAAAACCTCCACTTAAAAAGTCAATGTCATCAATTATTGATTCCTTATTATTCTTTGATGGAAGATTAAGAAAAGAACCCCTCCCCCCATCAGTTCTCATATCAAAACCTATAAAATTATCAAATTCATTTGTGGCTTCAATTGCTAATGCACCTGCACCATCTCCGAAGAGAATACAACTTCTTCTATCATTCCAATCAACAAAACTTGATAATTGATCTGCTCCAATAACAATAGCTCTTTTAAAACTACCCCCTTTTAAAAATTGTGAGGCTGTTATTAAGGCAAATAAAAAACCACTACAGGCTGCAGTTAAATCGAAAGCTACAGCATTATATGCCCCTAATTTAGCCTGAACAGATGGCGCTGACCCAAATAAATCATTGGGAGTAGAAGTAGCTAAAATTATCAAATCAATAGTTTTAATATCCCAATTAGCCATTTCAATAGCACTTAGAGCAGCCTCATAACCCATATCAGTGACATTATCTCCTATGCTGGAAATTCTTCTCTCAGAAATTCCCGTTCTAGATTTTATCCATTCATCGCTCGTATCAACCTTTTGACTAATTTTTGGATTGGTAAGTATTTGATCGGGTACAAATCTTCCACTTCCCTTAAATGATATCCCAATCTGATTAAAATTTATTCCTTCCAAAAGAGTTTTTTAGTTACTTATATAAGTCAAACATAAATTTGACGCAATATGTTTTATGAATTTAAAACTTGAAGCTTTTGCAGTTGATTTAAATTTTCCATGACGCCATGATTGACTGCTGAATGAGCCAAGCGAAGAGCACTAACTACAGATAAAGATTTACTGCTACCATGACCGATAACGCAAATACCATTTACCCCAAGTAATAAGGCACCTCCATGTTCAGCATGATCTAACCTTTTTTTAATTCTGAGTAAATTACTTTTTAAGAAAGCTGAACCAACTTTTCCCCGCCTGCCTCTTGGTAACTCAGATCTCAAAATATCTAATAAAACTCCTCCAACAGATTCAAGAAATTTTAATAGAATATTTCCTGTGAACCCATCGCAGACTACAACGTCGAAATTACCTGACAGTACGTCTCGACCTTCACAATTACCTCCAAAATCAAAACTTTTTTCAGAAGATAATAATTCAAATGTTTTTAGGGATAAATCATTACCTTTGCATTCTTCTTCTCCAATATTTAAAAGCCCGATTCTTGGCTTTTTTACTTGTAAGACATCTTTTGCGTAAATATTACCTAAAAGAGCAAATTGATGTAGATAAGACGGCTTACAATCAGTATTTGCACCAACATCTAAAACCAAAACCGGTCTAGTTTGATCCCTTGTTGGAAATAATGCGCCTATAGCTGGTCTATCAATCCCTTTCAACCTACCTATTCTAAATATAGCGGATGCCATCATAGCTCCTGAATTGCCTGCTGAGTAGATAGCTTCCGCTTTATTATTTCTTACTAAATCCATCGCAACATTTATACTTGCATTTTTCCTTTTCCTCACTGCAGTAGCTTCTTCATTCATTCCAATAGGCTCTCCACTATCAATTAATTCAAGACGATTATTATTTATTTCACTCTCTAATAATTCGGTTAAACCAATTTTTTCTGCTACGTTTTTAACTTTTTCAATTTTGCCAACAAACTTTATATTTATTGGAAATCTACTTATTGCTTCTAGGCAACCCTCAAGAATTGGCCCAGGAGCATGATCTCCACCCATCCCATCAACTGCGATCCAAATACGTTTAGATTGAATGTCTTCGACCTTATTGAATGTATTATCGCTACTTTGTAATCTTTTTAATGGATCAAACACTAATGGCTGTAATGTATTCTTTGCCATTGAACTAGCATTTGAAACTACACTACTAGCAGTATTAACAACTGATTCAGCACTTGAAACTACATTACCTGCAACATTACCTGCAACATTACTAGCTGTTGTTACTACTGATCCAGCACCAGAAACCATATTACCCGCAACATTACTAGCCGTTGCTGCAGAACTAGCAGCAGTATCAACTATAGAAGTCACAGCCGAATTTCTTTTATACCAAATTACTAATCTTCTAATAGCTCTGGGCTTGTTAATTTTTTGCGCTGTTTCTTTCCCCATTTATTTACCATCAAAGGGAGCAATATCGACAATCCGTTGAAAAAGATATCCTGTACCCCTTGCTGTCAATATCAATTCTGGATTGGCTGGATCAGCCTCCAGTTTAGATCTTAATCTTGATATATGAACATCCACAACTCTTGTATCTACATGTCTCTCGGGGGTATATCCCCAAACTTCTTTCAAAATCTCTCCTCTACTAAATGGCTCTCCTGACCTACTCACCAAAAGCTCTAAAAGACTAAATTCCATACCAGTTAATCTAATTCTCTCATCACTTTTAAAAACTTGTCTTCGATTTGTATCAATTTTTATATCCGTAACCAAAATTAATCCTGAATTAGGCATTCCAGGAATTTGCTCTTTGTCGATTCTTCTAAGAACACACCTAATTCTAGCTTCTAACTCTTTTGGGCTAAATGGTTTTACTACGTAATCATCAGCCCCTAATTCTAAACCTGTTATTCTATCTGCAACATCTCCTAATGCAGTTAACATAACAATTGGAACATCAGAATCTTTCCTTAACTCTTGACAAACTCCATAACCATCTAGCTTTGGCATCATGACGTCAAGTACTACTAAATCAGGTTCATAATCTTTAAATAACTTTAGTGCTTCTTTGCCATCACTTGCAGTTACAACTTTGTAGCCAATCATGGAGAGACGTGTCTCCAGAATTCTTCTAATACTTGCCTCGTCATCTGCGACAAGTATAGTTTCTTTAGTTTGACTAGATAGAGCCATTTGTTTCTATTAGCTAATCAGTAAGAGAATTTATTATTAACCTAATCTAACTTGTAGAGGGGCAAATCCCAAACATTCTAGTTCCATTAATTCATTTAGAGACTAAATGTCTAGCAAATTATCTACTTTTATTTGTCAGAATTGCGGATCTGAAACTTCTCAATACTTTGGTAGATGCCTAAATTGCAACTCATGGAATTCCATTGTTGAAGAGATAAAAAATAAGAACTCTAAATATCAAGAAATAAAAAATATAAAAAAAAATAAACAATCTATACCGTTTAATGAGATCTCATCAAAAAAAATATCAAGATTTACAAGTGGTTTTAGAGAATTTGATCGAGTCCTTGGAGGTGGAATAGTACCTGGATCTGTTGTTTTACTAGGAGGAGAACCAGGTATAGGTAAAAGCACAATAGTTCTTCAATCAGCAGGAAAAATATCTCTTAATGAGAAAGTTTTATATATAACTGCAGAAGAATCTTTAGAACAAGTAAAAATTAGATGGGAAAGATTAAATCAAAACAGTATTGATTTACAAATTTTTGCAGAAACCAATTTATCCCTAATTATTGAAGAAATCAAACGTGTAAATCCAAGTTTCGCAATTATTGATAGTATTCAAGCCATCCATAATCATGAAATGCAAAGTTCTCCAGGATCAGTTTCTCAAGTTAGAGAATGTTCATCTGAATTACAAAATCTTGCTAAAGACAATAATATTGCACTTCTAATAATTGGTCATGTAACCAAAGATGGTGCTTTAGCTGGCCCTAAAACTCTAGAACATTTAGTTGATACAGTTATAAACTTTGAAGGAGATAATATTTCCTCACATAGATTACTAAGAAGTATAAAAAATCGATTTGGATCAACCTTCGAGATTGGAATTTTTGAAATGTTTGAAGAGGGTTTACGAGAGATAAAAAACCCAAGTTCAATTTTTACAAATAAAGAAAACATTTCAGGTGTAACAACTACTATTACAAATGAAGGCACTCGACCATTAGCAGTTGATATACAAGCACTGGTAAATAAAACTTTCTACAGTAACCCAAGACGTACTACAACTGGAATAAGCATAAATAGATTGCATCAAATTTTAGCTGTTATTGAAAAACACGTAGGGATAAAATTATCTGAATTTGATTGTTATATAGCTACTGGTGGGGGTTTTGAGATTAATGATCCATCATCTGACTTAGGTGTAGCAATATCAATTTTATCAAGTTTAAAAAATATTCCTCCTTTGGCTAGTACCTCATTTATTGGGGAATTGGGTTTGAGCGGTCAAGTTAGAAAATCGAATAACCTTCGGACAAAGATAGAAGAAGCTTTAAGACTAGGGATCAAAAATATCGTAGTACCAAAACTAGAGGAGGAACTTAATAATAATTTTCAAAATTTAATAAATATCAAAGAGATATCCAATATTAAAGAAGCAGTGGATTATTCTTTATCACAATAAAAATTAAAGGTACATATCAATTGAGCTTCTGCCTGAGTTTTTCAACCAATTCTCAATATCTAAATACCCACCTGGATAAAGTCTCACTGCTTTAGACCAAACTTCAGCAGCTTTATCAAACCAAATATCTCTCTGATCTAAATCACCATTTTGCTCAGCATATCTTCCCCTTTTTTCATAAATTAAACCAATATTTTTCAAGCATGATGGCTGTTTGGGATTTTCTACTAATGCTTTTTCATAAGTTTCAATAGACAAATCCTCTTCACCGTTACTCATATATATAATTGCCATATTTTTTAAAGTCTCACCCCTATCAATTTTATTTTCTTCAAGCAGTAAACTCTCTTTGTAATAATCTAATGCTTCCGAATAATCCCCATTATTTTGTGCAGCTAAGCCATCTCTATAATAAATATATGCCTTTTTTTCTTTCTCAGCTATAGGCATTATTTTTACAATAGATTCAGCAATTACAGTAAAAGCTTTATCAATAAAATTGTCTCTGTTTTGATTACTAGGCACTGCTCTAAATCTAATAAAATTAATATAGTAATTTAAAAAATAACTATTTAAAAAGTCTATTACATTTATTATTATAGTTAAATATAAAGTCAAGCATTAGTTTGCTTCAATTGTGAAAAATATGGAGAGCATACAACTAAAAGTTACAGGAATGAAGTGCGGAGGTTGTGTTAGTACTGTTGAAAAAATATTGAATAATTCTGACGGCATTGCAAATGTTTCTGTTAACTTGCTTACTGAAAGTGCATATTTTGAAATTACCCAGAAACATATAGAAATAGAAACAATTCTCGAAAATCTAAAAGAGAATGGTTTCCCATCAAAGATTTACATAAATGATTTTTCAAAAAAAATAAATAAAGCAGAATTAGAAAAAAAAAAGAAGTGGAATAATCAATGGAAAAAACTTACTTTTGCCCTAATACTTTTATTATTTTCAGGATTAGGTCATCTAGCAGAAGGAGAATATATAAATTTTCCAATATTAGGTAATCTATTTTTTCACGCTTCATTAGCAACTTTAGCTCTATTATTTCCTGGCAGAGAAATAATTATTAATGGATTTAAATCATTTATTAAGAACCATCCCGATATGGATTCTTTAGTAGCTCTTGGAGTAATTAGTGCATATACCACAAGTCTTCTATCCTTAATATTTACTACCACTGGTTTTCCTTGTTTTTTTAATGAGCCAGTTATGCTGTTAGGCTTCATACTGATTGGACGTTATTTAGAAGAAAGAGCAAGATATCAAACTAGTTCATCCATTGGAGAATTATTAGATCTTCAACCTGAAATGGCAAATATCTACACAGAAGACAATCAAATAAAGTCAATAAGAGTAAACACTTTAAGACCTGATCAAGAGATTCAAGTTTTAGCAGGAGACAGAGTACCTGCTGACTGCATTGTTACTCGAGGCAATTCATATATTGATGTTTCACATATTACTGGAGAATCCAAACCTATAGAGGTAAAAGAAGGCGAAAATCTATCTAGTGGCTCTTTAAATCTTAATTCAACTCTTAGACTTAAGGTACAAAAGGTTGGAGGAGATTGTTCTCTTGCAAAACTAGTAAATCTTATTGAATCTGTAAACGCTAGAAAACCTCGCATTCAAAGCATTGCTGATGAAATAGCAGGCAAATTTACTTACTTTGTACTTATTTTTGCTACTTTAACCTTCTTTTTTTGGTGGAAGGGGGCAAGAAACATATGGCCTGATTTATTAATTCACAATCATGAATTAATCACTCACTCAAGCCATACACTTCATAGTTCGCTTGGTAGTAATGCTGAGAATTTCCTGAGTTTAGCAATTCAATTGTCAATTGCTGTTTTAGTAATAGCTTGTCCTTGTGCATTAGGTTTAGCCACCCCAACTGTAATCACTGTCGCATCAGGTAAAGCAGCAAAAAAAGGGGTTTTATTTAAAGGCGGGGACAAAATAGAGATGGCTTCAAAAATTAATCACATTATTTTTGACAAGACAGGTACCCTAACAAAAGGTAAGCCTTTCATTGTTGATTACAAAAATAATGATGATCATTCATTTTTATTAAAAATAGCTGCCAGTTTAGAAAAGGAAAGCAGGCATCCAATCGCAGATGCCTTAATTCAAGAGGCAAAAAATCAAAATTTAAGTTTATTTTCAATAAAAAAAATTTTTACTCATTCAGGGCGAGGTATTTCTGGAGAACTTGAGTCAATCGATGGACTTATTAATATTGGAAATATTGAATGGCTATTAAGCAAAGGAATAATTATTGATAGTGATGCAAAAAAAGTGATTGAAAATGAAGAAACAAAAACTAACACTATCATTGGAGTAAGTATCAAAGATAAGTTATTAGGCTTTATTTTGCTCGGAGATTTACTCAGGGATGATTCAATTAAAACAGTTCAAAGTTTGAGAGAAAACAAATTTAAAATTAATATTTTAAGTGGAGATAGGAAACAAACAGTTTTAGCTTTAGCAAAAAAAATTGGTTGTAAAGAAACAGAAGTAAAATGGGATCTTCTTCCTGAAATGAAACTAGAGACTATAGAAAATTTAAAAATTAATAATAAAGTGGCAATGATTGGTGATGGTATTAATGATGTCCCAGCCTTAGCATCAGCAGACTTAGGAATTGCGGTAGGATCAGGGACTCAAATAGCTAAGGCAAATGCAGATGTAGTATTAATGGGAGATCAACTAAATGGATTACCCTACGCCTTAAATCTTGCAAAAAAAACTATAAGAAAAATAAAGCAAAATCTAACATGGGCTTTTGGTTACAACTTACTAGCTATACCTTTAGCCGCAGGCATTTTATTCCCTAAATATGGTATTCTTCTTACTCCCTCAATAGCAGCATTATTGATGGCTATTAGCTCTATTACAGTTGTAATTAATGCTTTATCTTTGGATTAAATGAAAGGAAAATTCATCGTTATTGAGGGTATTGATGGATGTGGCAAAACTACCCAAATAGATGAACTATCTAAATGGCTGCCAAATAGTGGTCTAATGAAGAAAGGGTCTAAATTAATTACAACTAGAGAGCCTGGAGGCAGTCTTTTAGGAAAAAAACTAAGAGGACTGATTCTTGATAATAATGAAAATAACAAGCCTTCATCCCTTGCAGAACTATTGCTTTATTCAGCGGATAGAGCTGAACACGTTTCCAAAATTATTTCACCTGCTTTAAATAACAATGATTGGGTAATAAGTGATAGATTTTCCGATTCCACACTGGCTTATCAAGGTTATGGAAGAAATATAAATTTAGAAATAATTAAAAATATTGAATCTATTGTGTGTCAAGGAGCATCTCCTGATCTCACTTTCTTCTTAGAAATTTCTCCAGAAGAGAGCATATTCCGAAGAAAAAATGAAATTCCAGACAGAATAGAATCAGAAGGTATTAGATTTTTAGAAAAAGTAAATGAAGGCTTCAAACTAATTGCCAAACAAAAAAACTGGAAAGTAATATCTGCTTCACAAAATATTAAAACTATTTCTAATCAAATTAGAGAGACTTTGCTAAACAATTTTTCTAATAACAAATGATTGAGGTTAAAAAAAATAATTTTTTCTTGAATGAAGAAGTCAATACCTTTCTTAAGAACATAATTAAAAACAAATCATTGGCTAATGGTTATATATTTTATGGTGCTGAAGGATTAGGCAAAAAGCACACTGCTCTTAAATTTATAAAAGAGATTTTCAAACAGTCTTCACCAAGCAAAAATGTTGAAGAGAGAATTACAAACAATAATCATCCTGATTTTTTAATTATTGAACCTAATTCTCTTTTGGCAACAAAAAGTTCAGGAAGTTTCGATCTTGAAAAAACAATAAAAAGTGGATCTGAGATTATTAAAATTGCTCAAATACGTAATATCAAAACTTTTCTTAGTCAAAAATCAATAAACTCAGAAAAAAAAATTGTTTTGATTATTGATGCACACCTCTTAAACGAAGCAGCCTCAAATTGCCTTTTAAAAACCTTAGAAGAACCTAATAACGGCATTTTTATTTTACTAACATCTAAATTAAACCTTCTCTTAGATACGATCATCTCAAGATGTCAAATCATCAGATTTCCATCTTTTTCTAGGAAACAAATAGAGTCAATTTTACAAGAATATTTAGATAATTCTAAATTAAAGAAAAATACAAAATTAAAATTGGAAGATTTAATAAACTCTGCAAATGGATCTCCAAATCAATTATTGAAAAATATTGAAATTTGTAATGATTTTTCAGATGAAATTATAAGTAAATTGGATTTTCCAATTAAAAATAGTCTGGAAATATTAGAAATATCTAAATCAATTTCTGAAAAATTAGAAATCTTTCAACAGATCTGTTTAGTAAATTTAATTCAAACAATTTGGTGGAGAAAAACAAAAAATATCGGTTTAGTTAATAAACTTGAAAATTTAAAATTTTTCTTAAGAAAAAACATACAACCAAGGTTGGCTTGGGAAATAGCTTTTTTAAAAATTTCAATGGAAGATATATCAGATTAATCTACTGCAGAATTTATCAAGTCAGGATTTCTTGCTTGAATAAACTCTTGCCTAGCAGTTTCCACTTGAGAACCAATAGGTAACTCAAGACAATATCCAGCTCCGTATACAGTTTTTATATAAATAGGTTTGCGTGGATCGGGTTCAAGTTTAGTGCGTAAGTGTCTAATATGAACTCTTATTGTCTCAATATCATCATCAGGCTCATATCCCCATACTTCTTTAAGAATTAATGCAGGCGATACAGTTTGACCATGTCTCTGCAAAAGACAATGAAGAAGTTCAAATTCAAGATGAGTTAACCTAACAGGAGATTCGAACCATATAGCTTCAAATCTTTCCGGAACTAGAGTTAAGGGGCCATAATTTAATATTTCTTGCTGGTTACTAGAATTTAATTGTGCTCTGTTGGTTCTTCTTAATAAAGCTTTTATGCGTACATACAATTCTTCTAAATCGAATGGTTTAGTAATGTAATCATCTGCTCCAGAATTAAATCCAGTAATTTTATCTTTAAGGCCGCCTAACGCAGTTATCATCAAAATTGGTATATTAGATGTTCTTTCATCTCTTCTTAATCGCTGGCATA
>CACGJI010000002.1 GCA_902573335.1 uncultured Synechococcaceae cyanobacterium
TGGAGTGGTTCCAAGATATTGAGTCTATGCTTAATCACCATATAGCTGGTTTAGTAGGGCTAGGATCTTTAGCATGGGCTGGCCATTGTATTCATATCGGAGCTCCTACTGCAGCTCTCTTAGATGCAATTGATGCAGGCTCTCCTTTAGTTATTAATGGCAAAGAAATAGCAACTATTGCAGATATGCCTATGCCGCATCAACTCTGCGATCCACAAATTATCGGTCAGATATTTCCAGGATTAGCAAGTGGTACAGGCAATTTCTTTAGTTTAAATTGGTTAGCCTTCTCAGACTTTCTTACTTTCAAAGGTGGACTTAACCCTGTGACAGGAAGCTTGTGGATGACTGATGTTTCACATCATCATTTAGCTTTTGGTGTAATAGCTATAATCGGTGGTCATATGTATAGAACCAATTATGGTATTGGTCATAGTATGAAAGAAATATTAGATTCACAACAAGGAGATCCAATATTATTCCCTGCTCCTAAAGGTCATCAAGGTCTTTTTGAGTTCATGGCAGAAAGTAGACATGCTCAGCTATCAGTAAACCTAGCGATGCTTGGATCAATAAGCATACTTGTATCTCATCATATGTATGCGATGCCTCCATATCCATATATAGCTACTGATTACATGACAGTTCTTGGATTATTTACCCATCACATGTGGATAGGTGGATTATTCATAGTAGGAGCAGGCGCGCATGCTGGAATTGCAATGGTTAGAGATTATGATCCAGCAAAACATATTGATAACGTATTAGACAGAATCCTTAAAGCAAGAGACGCCTTAATCAGTCACTTGAACTGGGTATGTATGTGGTTAGGATTCCATAGTTTCGGACTATATATTCACAACGATACTATGAGAGCTTTGGGTAGACCCCAAGATATGTTTAGTGATTCTGCAATCCAACTTCAACCAATATTTGCTCAATGGGTTCAAAGCATTCAAGCTTCAGCTGTTGGTACTTCTATATTGGCTGGTACGGCAGAAGCTTTACCTCATAAAGCTATAAGTGAAGTATTTAATGGAAGTTTAGTTGAAGTAGGTGGAAAGGTTGCTATCGCTCCAATCCCCTTAGGAACTGCTGATTTAATGATTCATCATATCCATGCATTCCAAATACACGTAACAGTTTTAATTCTTCTTAAAGGTGTTCTTTATGCAAGAAGCTCAAGATTGATACCTGATAAAGCATCATTAGGATTTAGATTTCCATGTGATGGTCCTGGCAGAGGAGGTACATGTCAAGTTTCTTCTTGGGATCATGTTTTCTTAGCACTCTTCTGGATGTATAACTGCTTATCAATTGTTATTTTCCATTTTTCTTGGAAGATGCAAAGTGATGTTTGGGGACTAACTGGAGGTAACTTCGCTCAAAGTGCCATTACCATTAATGGTTGGCTTAGAGACTTTTTATGGGCGCAAGCTTCTCAGGTTTTGACCAGTTATGGTTCAGCTATAAGTATGTATGGTTTGATGTTCTTAGGAGCACACTTTATCTGGGCATTTAGCTTAATGTTCTTATTCAGCGGTAGAGGTTACTGGCAAGAGCTGTTTGAGTCAATTGTTTGGGCTCATAACAAACTTAAAGTTGCTCCAACAATTCAACCAAGAGCACTATCAATTACTCAAGGTCGTGCGGTTGGTGTTACTCACTTCTTAGTAGGCGGTATCGCGACTACTTGGGCCTTCTTCCACGCTCGCCTTTTCGGCCTGGGCTAATTACCTGAACTTCACCTTTTTAATTCAATGGCAACAAAATTTCCATCATTTAACCAGGGTCTAGCTCAGGACCCTACAACCCGACGAATATGGTACGGAATAGCTACTGCTCACGACTTTGAAAGTCATGACGGTATGACCGAAGAAAAGCTTTATCAGAAGCTTTTCTCTACACATTTTGGTCATCTAGCAATAATCGCCCTCTGGGTGGCTGGAAACTTATTTCATATTGCTTGGCAAGGTAACTTCGAGCAATTTGTACTTGATCCAACCCACGTACGTCCTATTGCTCATGCTATTTGGGATCCTCATTTCGGATCTGGTATCACAGAAGCAATGACACAAGCTGGAGCTAGTGGTCCAGTAAACATAGCTTACTCAGGTCTCTATCATTGGTGGTACACAATTGGAATGAGAACTAATGAGCAACTCTTCCAAGCTTCAATATTCATGAGTATTTTGGCTTGTTGGACTCTATTTGCAGGTTGGTTACATTTACAGCCAAAATTCAGACCTTCTTTAGCGTGGTTTAAAAATGCAGAGTCAAGATTAAATCATCACTTAGCAGTCTTATTTGGTTTTAGTAGTATTGCTTGGACAGGTCATTTAGTTCATGTTGCTATACCTGAATCAAGAGGACAGCATGTAGGTTGGGATAATTGGTTAACAGTCCTTCCACACCCTGCAGGATTAGCTCCTTTCTTTACTTTAAACTGGGGAGCATATGCTCAAAATCCTGATTCTCTAGACCAAGTATTTGGAACAGCTGAGGGAGCTGGAACAGCAATCTTTACTTTCTTAGGTGGTCTACATCCTCAAAGTGAAGCATTATGGCTTACTGATATTGCGCATCATCATATTGCGATTGGAACAGTTTTTGTAATTGCTGGTCATATGTATAGAAATACTTTTGGTATTGGTCATAGCCTCAAAGAAATTACAGAAGCTCATAATACAAGACACCCTAATGATCCTCATAAAGGTAGTTTCGGAATTAATCATGATGGAATTTACGAAACTGTAAATAATTCACTACATTTCCAACTTGGACTAGCATTAGCATCACTTGGTGTAGCAACTTCTCTTGTAGCGCAACATATGGGTGCACTTCCTTCTTACGCTTTTATTGCCAGGGACTACACTACACAATCTGCTTTATATAGTCATCATCAGTACATAGCAATGTTCTTGATGGTTGGTGCATTTGCACACGGAGCTATTTTCTTTGTAAGAGATTATGATCCTGAATTAAATAAAGATAATGTATTAGCAAGAGTTCTTGGAACAAAGGAAGCTTTGATAAGTCACCTTAGTTGGGTAACTATGTTGCTAGGATTCCACACTCTTGGAATTTATGTTCATAACGACGTTGTTGTAGCTTTTGGTAACCCTGAAAAGCAAATTCTAATTGAGCCAGTATTTGCTCAATTCGTTCAAGCCGCTCAAGGTAAGATGATGTACGGCTTTAACGCTTTATTATCTGATCCTACAAGTTCAGCAAGTCTCGCTGCTAATTCATTACCAGGTAATCATTACTGGATGGATCTTATTAATAGACAAGATGCATTAAGTGCTTTCTTACCTATCGGTCCTGCAGATTTCTTAGTCCACCATGCTATCGCTTTAGGTCTTCATACAACTGCTTTAATCCTTATTAAAGGTGCACTAGATGCTAGAGGAACTAAATTAATTCCTGATAAGAAAGATTTAGGATATGCATTCCCTTGCGATGGTCCCGGACGTGGAGGTACTTGTGATAGTTCATCTTGGGACGCCATGTACTTAGCTATGTTCTGGGCATTAAATTTAATAGCATGGGTAACTTTCTACTGGCATTGGAAACACCTAGCAATATGGCAGGGTAATGTTGCGCAATTTAATGAATCAGGAACTTATCTAATGGGTTGGTTCAGAGATTATCTCTGGTTAAATTCTGCTCAACTTATTAACGGATATAATCCATTCGGAGTTAACTCTTTATCTCCTTGGGCCTGGATGTTCCTATTCGGTCACTTAGTTTGGGCTACTGGTTTTATGTTCTTAATATCATGGCGTGGTTACTGGCAAGAATTAATTGAAACATTAGTTTGGGCACATCAGCGTACTCCAATAGCTAACCTTGTTGGCTGGAGAGATAAGCCAGTTGCACTTTCAATTGTTCAAGCTAGATTAGTTGGACTTGCACATTTCACGATTGGAAACATACTTACATTTGGTGCATTTGTTATCGCATCAACTTCAGGTAAGTTTGGTTAAATTTTCCATAAATAATTTAAATCACCACGTTTGTGGTGATTTTTTTTGTTTAATTTTAGTGTTCTAAATTAAGTTAAAATTATATAATTATTATTAAATATAAATGTCAGATATTAAACAATTAATTTCTATTATCGTCCCTGTTTTCAATGAAAGTGAGAGTATTGGTTTTTTATTGGATGAAGTTATAAATGTAATGTCATTTCATAAATATAATTTTGAATTGATTGTTGTAAATGATGGTTCTAAAGATAATACTCATCAAGTTTTAAAGCAACTAACTCTCAAAATTAAAGAATTGTCAGTAATTTCCCTTCGCAAAAATTATGGTCAAACTGCAGCAATGTCAGCTGGCTTTGATAATTCTAAGGGTGATATTGTTATTACTTTGGATGGTGATTTACAGAATGATCCAAATGATATTCCTTTATTAATTTCAGAAATAAATAAAGGTTATGATTTGGTTTGTGGTTGGAGGTTTGATAGAAAAGATAAATTAATCAATAGAAAGATACCATCAAAAATAGCGAATAAGTTAATAGCTAACGTTACAGGTTTGAAGTTGCATGACTATGGTTGCTCATTAAAGGCGTTTAAGAAAGAAATAATAGAAGATATAAAGTTATATGGGGAACTTCATAGGTTTTTGCCTGTTTTAGCAAATATTGAAGGTGCAAGAATTAAAGAAATTAAAGTAAATCATAGGAGCAGGCAATATGGATCTAGTAAATATGGAATTGATAGAACTTTTAGAGTTTTAATGGATTTACTAACTGTTTGGTTTATGACTAAATTTTTAACAAGACCGATGTATGGATTTGGTTTTGTTGGAATTATAAGTATTTTCTTTAGCCTTGCGATAAGTTCTTATTTGATAGTTTTAAAAATAATGGGAGAGGATATTGGAAATCGTCCGTTGCTGATGTTTGCATTAATATTAGGAATTGCTGGTGTTCAATTATTTAGCTTTGGATTATTGAGCGAACTTTTAATTAGGACATATCATGAAAGTCAAAGTCGTCCAATTTACAGAATTAGATCAATAAACAGTGCTAAGCAAAATTGATTGTTTACTTGAACTGTCTTATTAATAAAGCTGAAATTTCAACGATTTCAGGAGAAATATCTCTTAAGCCTTTTCGTAAAATTGGTAATGTTGATTTATCAGCCAATTCTCCCGCAATTTTTAATGCCTTTAATTTATTTTCTGTATCACCCTGAAAAAGACTAATCATTTTATTTCTTTGAGAATTTTTATAAAATACTGAGTACTTTTTTTCTTCGTGATTGTATAAATAACTATTTTTTTTAGATAGAAATTTATTATTACTTTTTTTATTTTTCTCTAATTTAATAGAATTTAAATTGCTTTGATTTATTAACTTTTTAAAGCTTCTTTTTTTAAAAACTAGAAGTAATATTCCTATAAAAATAATAAGTAAAATTGCGAAAAAATTTAACATGTAAAAAGTTAATAATTTTTATATCATCCAGTAATAAAATTAACATTATTTAGCTGATAAATACTAAAGTGTTTAAAGAAGTTTAAAGAACTATGCCATCTGATTTACCAAGTCTTTTACCCTCAATTTTTGTTCCATTAATTGGTATAGCAATGCCTGCTGTTTTTATCGTATTGATTGGAAGATTAATTACAGCAACTGAATAAATTATCAAACCCTAAACTATTAAAAAAATGAGCGACTTTCAAAAATCATTCTCTGAATCAACAAGTTCTATTAAGTTTGATGAGAAATACATAGATACTTCTGTACAACCAAATGATATTGGCGTAGCAGAACAATGGGCAGTAAAAACAGTTGCTGATCCTTGTGTTGGTAATTTAGCTACTCCAGTTAATAGTGGTTATTTTACAAAAGCCTTTATAAATAATTTACCTTTTTACAGAGAAGGTATTTCCCCTAATTTTAGAGGTTTAGAAACTGGAGCAGCTTTTGGATATCTTCTATACGGACCTTTTACCATGACTGGCCCATTAAGAAATTCTGAATTTGCTCTAACAGCTGGACTTCTCGCTACTATTGGAGCTGTTCATATTTTGACAGCACTTTTTGTTCTATACAATGCACCTGGTAAAACACCTAATGTTCAACCTCCAGATGCGACTGTTAATAATCCGCCAAAGGACTTATTTACAAGAGCTGGGTGGGCTGATTTTACAAGTGGATTTTGGTTAGGAGGATGTGGAGGAGCTGTTTTTGCGTGGTTACTTGTTGGGACATTACACTTAGATACCATAATGCCAATCATTAAAAATATTTGGACTGCTGGTTAATTTCTAAATAAAAGAATAATTAATATTTTAATTTAATTTAAAATTTAAAGGTGAGCTCTATTAATTAACGTATAGTGCGGTCCCATCTATAATTTCTAACTACTCTTCCTGCCGAAATTAGTTTAGATTTATAATGCAATGAGATTTTATCATTAGACTTTTTTAGGGTATCTAATCCTATTCCATTTCTGCCAAAATCCATTCCAGAGCTATGGTAATAGAATCCGTCTCCTTTGTAGATTCCAATATGATCACATTTTTTTTCATTTCCAAAAAATAAAAGATCGCCAGGTCTTAAAGCCGTATACGATTCTTTGTAATCAAAAAGGTGCTTACAAAAACTTTTTATTTGAAAAGAGTCTCGAGGTATATAAATTTGATGCTTGAAAAAAGCAGTCTGAATTAATCCAGAACAATCAAAATTGGGTCCCAATGTACCTCCCCAAAGATATTCATTATTCAACTCAGATTGATCCTTGATCCATTTTAAGATTGAGTTAACTTTATCTTTTATAAAGAAGTGTTCATTTTCTAAACTGTTATTTTTTTTGAATTCGTATTTCTCAATAATTAATCCATCTAAATTTATCCAACAGACGTAACCATCTTCATATAGTTGAACTGGTATTCTTGAAAATTTATGGATGTTTTGGTAAATATTTGGATAAATAAGCCTAAAAATTCTATTTTTAAATATTTCAGTAACTAATTTATCTTCTGTTTCATTTTGATATCCCGAAATATTAACTTTTAATTGCCACCAAATAGTTTTTGAAAAATTAGTTTGTTTAAATAATGAGATAGGATTTTTATAAATTTCCATACAATGTCCTTTTACTATTTAAGTCAGGAGATGGGTCTAGCCTTAAATGATATTTTAAGGAAAGTATGCTCTCATAATAAAGATTTTTCAAGAGAAGATATTTCGATAACTTGGATTAATTATAAAAGTGAAAATAAAAGTGTATTTAAAGGTTTTGGAACTGGCATTAATAACAAAAAAATGGTTTACCCTGCCAGCATAGTCAAGTTGGTTTATGGCCTTGCTGCATTTTATTGGATTAAAAAAGGAAGTTTATTATTATCAGATGAAATTATTGATGCTGTAAGAAAAATGTTGTTTTTCTCCAGTAACAATGCAACAAGTTTTTTAATTGATTTAATTACTGGAACAACAAGTGGACCTTGTATTGAAGGCGAACTATGGGAAAATTGGAAATACCAAAGAAGTATAATAAATGATTGGCTAAATGATTTAAATTGGGAAGAATTGGTCGGTATAAATTGCTGTCAGAAGACCTGGGATGATGGACCATTTGGTCGTGAGAAAGAATTTTATGGAAAAGATAACAATAATAGAAACGCTATGAATTCTGATTCAGCTGCAAGGGTTTTGGAGGAAATTATGATTCATATTGATTATCAAGAGAATGATTTAAATTTGCGAAGTTTTTTAAAAAGAAATTTAAATAAAGTTGTTCTTAAAAACGATTCTCTTAATCAAATAGATGGTTTTTTGGGCGAAGGATTACCAGAAAGCATTAATCTTTGGAGTAAAGCAGGTTTAATGTCTGAAGTTAGACATGACTCAGCTTGGTGGATTAATAATCAATCTCTACAAACTTTATTAGTAGTTTTTTGTAATGGAGAAAAATATTCCAAAGATTCTTCCCTTTTACCGTTTATAGCAAAAGAAGTATACGATTTTAATAAGAGATATACTATCGAGGACTAAAGTGAATCTTCTAAGAAATTGGAATCTAATTTGTCAGTATACGCTTCATAAGGTAGCATCATCACTTCTTCAAAATCTAAATCGTTCATAATCCATTCTCTATATTCTGCTAACAAACTTTTTCTATCTTCATTATCTAATTCATAAATACGCAATGCGGTATCTTTAAAATTTTCTTTTATTAAATTTTCAATTTCTTTCTTCATCATTTTATGTTAATTCTCCCTCCAAAATCACTCTCCTAATTGTTGATAATGCAATTCCAGTTTGTGTTCTGATTGATCGATATGAATTCCCTTCATTACGCAATCTGATTACTAAAGATTCTTTTAAAGGACTTATTTTGGGCCTGCCTCCCAAATTATTTCCTGATAATTTTCTGCGTAATAGTTGTTCTTTTTTTCTTTCACCTAAACTTTTGTCTTCTAAATTATCTAATTCATATAAAATCTTAAAAATTGAAGAATTTGCATTAGAAGATTTATTAGCAGCA
This sequence comes from uncultured Synechococcaceae cyanobacterium, assembly GCA_902573335.1. Lineage (GTDB taxonomy): Bacteria > Cyanobacteriota > Cyanobacteriia > PCC-6307 > Cyanobiaceae > Prochlorococcus_A. Next base: position 8,514 of record CACGJI010000002.1, read on the forward strand.
AAAAAACCAGTCAAAGTTCGCAATTGAATATCTTTATTAATAAGTTTATTTATTGTTATCAAACAGTCTTTTTTATTTTTAAATGCTCGATCAAGCTGAGTTATTATTAATTGATCGCCTTTTGATAAGGAATTTATAGCTTTATTGAGTTGGGGTTTGATTTCTTCATCTAAACTTATAAATTCAGAGAAAACTAAACTGCAACCCTCTTCCTTCAAAATTTTTATTTGCTCTTCTAAATATTCATATTCGTTATGAGTAGCCCTTGCATAACCTATTGCTTTAGAGTTTTTATTTTTTTCCGATAATAAAATACGTTTTCTTTTGAATTTAAAAGTCAATGTTTTATTACATATATTTTTTACTGTATCAAAAAATAATAAAAAAAACACTTTTTAGTACAAAATAGTAAAGCTATGAACATTTTTGAAGCCATATTTTTGAAAGTAGTACGTTCTGATATCTGTATTAAAAATAACGTTATGAAATCTGATTTAAATTTAGTTAATGGAACAAAAACGTTGTGTAACGAGTTAATTTAATTAAGATTTTCTAAACTGCAGAAGAATTAGTTGAATTCATTTATTTATTTACTTCTGTTGAATGAGCTTCATCTTTGAAATTATAAATAGTTAATTCATTTTGTTTTTAGTAAAATAAAATTACAGGTCAAGAATATTTAATGTGACTAATAATCCTAATAGTTTAATTTCAAAACCTGAATGGTTAAGGGTCAAAGCTCCACAAGTTGAGCGAATTGGTAATACTGCAAATTTATTAAATGATTTAAATCTCAATACTGTATGTCAAGAAGCAAGCTGTCCAAATATCGGCGAATGTTTTGCTAGTGGAACTGCAACTTTCCTCATAATGGGTCCTGGTTGCACTAGGGCATGTCCATATTGCGATATTGATTTTGATAGATCTAAGAGAGACTTAGACCCAACTGAACCATATCGTCTAGCCGAAGCTGTTTTTAGAATGAAGCTTAAGCATGTTGTAATCACATCAGTTAACAGAGACGATCTTGAGGATGGTGGCGCATCTCAATTTTTTCAATGTGTTCATCAAATAAGAGAAAAATCTCCTGAAACTACTATTGAGCTTTTAATTCCTGATTTTTGTGGCAACTGGAAAGCTCTCGAAAAAGTTCTTGATTCGAATCCAAACGTTTTAAACCATAATATTGAGACTGTGCCTTCGCTATATAAAAAAGTAAGACCTCAGGGTAAATATGAAAGAACTCTTGAGTTACTTAAAAGAACCAGAGAATATTCTCCCAAAATTTATACAAAGTCAGGCCTCATGCTTGGTTTAGGTGAAAAAGACGAGGAGGTCTTAAGTTTGCTTAAGGATTTAAAAAGTAATTTCGTTGATATTGTTACTATTGGCCAATATTTATCTCCTGGCCCTAATCATTGAATCGTTTGGATTTAGTAATCTATCAGCAATAATTTCGCCAACTTCAGCAAAAGCATTCTCATTAAAGCCTCTAGTAGTTAAAGCAGCAGTCCCCAACCTTAGCCCGCTGGTTACAAAAGGTGATTCAGGGTCAAATGGAACAGTATTTTTATTTGCAGTGATATTTACTTCACTTACGAGCAAGTCAGCAATTTTACCAGTCATATTGATACTTCTTAAATCGAGTAAAACAATATGATTATCAGTGCCTCCACTAACGATATCAATACCTTTATTTATTAAAGTTGAAGCCAGAACTTTGGCATTTTTTATTACTTGTTGAGAATAGTTAACGAAATCTGGCTGTAAGGCTTCTCCAAATGCAACTGCTTTAGCTGCAATAATATGTTCTAGGGGCCCACCCTGAGTTCCTGGGAAAACAGATTTATCAAATTTCTTTCCAAATTCTTCATCTTTACACAAGATAAGTCCACCTCTAGGCCCTCTTAATGTTTTATGAGTAGTTGTAGTTACTACATCACAATAAGGAATTGGATTTGGATGAAGTTTACTTGCTACAAGTCCTGCGATGTGTGCAATATCAGCCATTAAGAATGCACCAACTTCATCTGCAATTTTTCTAAATGATTCAAAATCGATTGTTCTTGGATAAGCTGAATATCCGCATATGATCAATTTTGGTTTTGTTTCTAGTGCTATCTCTCTGATTTCATCAAAATTTAATTCACTAGTTTTTTTATTTACACCATAGTGAACTGCATTAAACCACTTACCACTCATATTTACTGGAGATCCATGAGTTAGGTGTCCACCATGAGATAAATCCATTCCCAGGATTGTGTCGCCAGGTTTAAGTAAGCTTAGGAAAACAGCAGCATTTGCCTGAGCTCCACTATGGGGTTGAACATTAGCCCAATTTGCATTAAATAATTTTTTCGCTCTCTGAATAGCTAATTCTTCGATTTCATCAACAAATTCGCATCCTCCGTAATATCTTTTTTGAGGTAATCCCTCTGCATATTTATTTGTAAGGACTGATCCCTGTGCCTGCATGACGGCAATTGATGCGAAATTTTCGCTTGCGATTAACTCAAGATGCGTTTCCTGTCTATTTTTTTCAGAGTTAATAAAATTGAATATTACTGGATCACTTTCTTTAAGATTTTGAAGGATATTCATTGAATTTGATAAGTAATAACCATAATATAGACGATATTTTTTAGAAAAATATAAAAAGAATATTTCATAATTTTAAACGCGCCTGGAGAGATTCGAACTCCCGACACCCTGATCCGTAGTCAGGTGCTCTAATCCACTGAGCTACAGGCGCATAATTATGTAATATCTCTGTTTCAGGGTCTCTTAGTCAACTAGATTTCAGGTAAAATATCTATTATTAACAATCTAATTATTAATATGCCTATAAAGTGGTATGGAAATGGTGATTTAGAAGATCCCATCTATAAACATTTTTCTCGAATAGTAAATTTTGTTATTCACTGCATGATATTTACTGCGATAGTAAGTGGCACTTGGCTTTTAAAAGAAATTAAATATGAAATCGCTTTTTTTAATAATTTTGCAATTTTCTGGTCAATTCTTTTAGCTTCTCATCTACTTTATGTATTTATAAAAAAACCTAAAGATACTTCAAAACAATCATCCTAAATCAATTTTATATTTATGGACTCTCAGATACAAATAAGTGATCTAGAAAATATTATTTCAGAAAAAGTTTTTATAAAAATAGAAAAGTGGAATTTATATCTTGGAGATGCTGGTCTGGCTAGAAATCTTGCTATTGAATGTATCAGCAATAAAGATCAAGGCCCATTGGAGGCTGCAAAAATAAGTTTGAAAGCAATAAATGTAAAAGTAGGGGATGGTGTTAACAGTATTCCACTTATAAATTTAATCACTACCCCACAAATTTTAGAATTAGAGGAGATTTTGGAAAGTTTTTTTGAAAACTAAATCTTTTGTTTATAAACTTTAAATCTATTTACTTTCAGGCATTTTGTAAGAAAAAAATATATTACAAAAAAAGTTAGAGATCCAAATATTAATAATAAAAATTCTCCAAGATTTGAATTGGAGTTATTCGTATTTTTGAGAATAGTAAAACAAATTGTGCTACCAATAAACGCTGCTAATGTCATAAGACTGATTTTCCTTAGTAAATCCAAGTTAGGCAAATGGATAGTTTCATTTCGCAGATTAAAAGAAAGCAAAATACAAATTATAAAGTTTACTATTACTGAAGATAAGATTATTCCTACAACTCCGAAATTATATGGAGAAAGATTTCCAAAATTCTTAATTGGGGCACCAACTAAAAACCAATCAAAAAAAATATTTAATATTATCCCTGCAAATGATGACTTAAAAGGGAAGTTTGTTTTTTCTATTGAATAGTAAGTTCTTACTAATAAATCTCTAAAAAGATAAAAAGGTATGCCAACTGCATAAGCAATTAATATATTCTTTACTTTTAAAGCCGCTGAATAATCAAAAGACCCCCTCTGAAAAACTAATTGTACTATTTGATTATTAAATGTTATGAAAAATCCTGTTAAAAAAATAGTTGTCAAGAAACAGTACTCTATTCCAGCTATTAATTCTTTTTGAAGACCTTTACCATCTTTATCACTTCTCAATTTTGAGAATTTTGGCAATAATGGCAAAATCAAAGAGTTAGATAATATGCCTAATGGGGCTTGGATCAGAAAGTTTCCGTAAGCTAGTCCCGATGCTGCTCCTTGAAAACTTGAAGCGAAAAACATATCGATAAAAACATTAATTTGACTGAGACCTGATGAGATAGATGCTGGAATAATTAGTTTGAAAATCCTCCTCTCTTCATCATTAAATAATTGGAAGTTTGACTTCAATCTCAAGAGACCGATTTTATTTATTTCCGAAATTTGAACAACAAACTGAATTAAAGTTCCTGTCAAAGTTGCAAAAGCTAGTAATCCCGTGTAAGTAAAGAAATGAGAATATGCATTTTCTTTGTTGAAAATCCAACTTAATAAAATAAAAAAAATAGTAGTTAGGCTGGTTATCACTGGACTTATACTTGATAAAAAGAATTTTCTTTGGGAATTTAAGGCGCCAAAGCTTAAACCAATGAATCCTGATAAAGGAATACAAGGTGTAAGTATTTTTAATTGGTAAGTGGCAATAGATTTACCTTCGTAACTTAAATTTGGGGCCAATAATTCAATTAATAAACTGGCATTAAAGTAAATCAATATAGCTAAACCAATTAATAATATTGAAAGTTTTATGCTTACTTGAGTTAAAACAATCCCTCCATTTTTTTTGTTAAGGGGAGTTAGAACTGCAACGACTGCGTTATGTAACGGACCATTAATCCCTCCAATGATTATTAGCAAAAAACCCGGAATTATATAGGCATAATTAAATGCGTCGTATGTTACCCCAACTCCAAAAGCAGCAGCTATAAATATTTGTCTTATACATCCAGCTAATTTACTAAGACTAGTACCAAACGAAATTGAAAAAACATTATTTTTTAAAAATGAATGCATTTGGGTTTGTCTAAATTTTCAAGAAGTTTAAGTTTCAATTATATTTGATTTTTAACTAACGACATATTTATGAATGATCGGATAATTGAATTTGATCCACTAATTGAAGGGGTTTTAATTAAGAGGTATAAAAGGTTTCTTGCAGATATAAAATTAAAGAGTGGAGAGATAGTAACTGCTCATTGTGCTAATACAGGCCCAATGAAGGGACTTTTGAGTGAGGGGGCAAAAGTAAGAATAAGTGTTTCCCCTTCTCCAAAAAGAAAACTGCCTTTTACTTGGGAACAGATATGTGTTTTAGATGCAAAAAATGAGGAGGTATGGGTGGGAATTAATACTTTATTTGCAAATAAGTTAATCAAAAAGGTTATTGAGAAAAATTTGTTAAACCAAACAATAGGAGAAATAGAGACAATTAAACCTGAAGTTCCCTATGGAAAAGATAAAAAAAGCAGAATTGACTTTTTTTTAACTCCAAAATCTTCAAATCCTGATAAACGTAACATTTACATTGAGGTTAAAAATACGACCTGGATTAAAGAAAATGTAGCCCTATTCCCAGATACAGTAACGAAAAGAGGTCAAAAACACCTCATGGAATTAAAGGAATTAATACCTGAAGGTAAAAGTGTTTTAGTACTTTGTATTACGAGAAAAGACGCTTGTTTTTTTGCTCCCGGAGATGATGCAGATCCCTTGTACGGCAATCTCTTTAGAGAATCTTTAAGTGCAGGAATGTTAACTATTCCATGTTCCTTTGAATTTCATAAAGACCACGTATCATGGAATGGAATTAAACCTTTAAAAATAGCCTAAAAACTTGATAATTTGAAATCCAAAAAAAAATAATTTTAAATTTAACAAATAATTTTTTAAGGTGCAACTATAAAAATGGTATAAACAACTACTAGACACGGCTAAGTTTTTTGAATAAATTTAAATTTGAAAGGAAACAGAACAAACTGTTTTTTTGCAGATCTAATTTTTTTTTATGACCACTGCTTTGCAAACGCCTCAAAGGCGCTCTAGGTCCAAACTTCAAGACGCAAGTCTTGTAAATGGACCTATGCTCCTTTTGAGGAGTATTCGAGGATTTAGTTCAAACCGCTCTATGATGTGGCTTGCAACTGTTCCCCTAGCTTTGTTTGGTTTAGGTATTTTTAATCTTTCGGCTCACGCAGCTGATTTACCTGAGTTGAATGCAGCTTTTCTTGCTAACAATCTATGGCTTTTGATCGCTACTATTCTAGTGATCTTTATGAACGCTGGTTTCGCTATGGTTGAGGCAGGTATGTGCCGTTCTAAGAACGCTGTTAACATTCTTGCTAAAAACCTCTTTGTATTTGCTCTAGCTGTAACTTCTTATTGGTTTATCGGCTATTCATTAATGTACGGAGGAAGTGTTGCTGACGGCTGGCTTTATTTTGGCGGCTTATTTTTTGATCCAACAGTTACTGCAGATATGGTAACTGATGCTGGATTAGTCCCAACTGTTGATTTCTTGTTCCAGTCTGCTTTTGCAGGAACTGCAGCAACTATCGTTTCCGGTCTTGTTGCTGAAAGAGTTAAATTTGGAGAATTTGTTGTTTTTGCTGTTGTATTAACTGCATTTATATATCCAATTGCTGGTAGCTGGAAATGGAATGGTGGTTGGCTTGATTCTTTAGGTTTTGTAGACTTTGCTGGTTCTTCAATTGTTCACTCAGTTGGAGCATGGGCGGGTCTTGTAGGAGCTATGCTTCTTGGACCAAGAATTGGCAAATACTCTGATGGGAAACCACAGGCTATGCCAGGACACAATATGGCTATAGCTACTCTAGGTGCATTAGTTCTATGGATAGGTTGGTATGGTTTTAACCCCGGTTCTCAACTTGCTATGGATCAATGGGTTCCATATGTTGCTGTAACAACTACTTTAGCAGCAGCAGCTGGTGCTATTGGTGCAACTATTGTTTCAACATTAACTTCTGGTAAGCCTGATCTTACAATGATAATTAACGGAATCCTTGCTGGTTTGGTTAGTATCACCGCTGGTTGTGGTGATATGACTCTTGCTGGAGCCTGGTTCGCAGGACTAGTAGGTGGAATAATCGTTGTATTTTCTGTTGCAGCACTTGATGCCGCTGAGATCGATGATCCTGTAGGTGCATTCTCTGTTCACGGAGTTTGTGGTGTATGGGGTACTGTAGTTATCGGTCTTTGGGGTACAGCTGTACAAGGTGATGGAGCAGGTATGGGATTGTTCAATGGTGGAGGTATTACCCTTCTTCTAGTACAAGCTCTTGGTGCCGCAGCTTATGCTATTTGGACACTTGTTACTTGCTGGATTGCCTGGTCTGTAATTGGAGGATTATTCGGGGGAATCCGAGTATCTGAAGAGGAAGAGACTCAAGGCTTAGATATAGGAGAGCATGGAATGGAAGCATATCCAGACTTTGCATCTGCTAAATAATCTAACTGAAAATTGATTTAAGAAACCTGACTTATGTCAGGTTTCTTTTTTTTTACGAAAATTATTTAAAACGTTGTAATATGGAATAATGGATACTCAAGCTTTTAGAAGATCCCTTCATCATTCTGATAGATATAATAGAAGGGGCTTCGATTCTCCAACAAAAAGAGCTCAAGCGTTAGAAGAAGCTTACCAAAGTGATTTGATAAGTTCTATTAGGGATAATGGTTTTACTTACACTAAAGGCAGACTAAATATTAAATTAGCCCAAGCCTTCGGTTTCTGTTGGGGAGTTGAAAGAGCTGTAGCAATGGCTTACGAAACTAGAAGACATTACCCTAATGAAAATATTTGGATAACAAACGAAATAATTCATAATCCCTCGGTTAATGATCATTTAAGAAAAATGAATGTAAAATTCATTTCAGCTAAAAATGGAATTAAAGATTTTTCTTTAGTTTCTAATGGGGATGTTGTTATACTTCCTGCCTTCGGAGCTACTGTTCAAGAAATGAAACTCTTGCATGAGAAAGGTTGTCATATCATTGATACAACTTGTCCATGGGTTTCTAAGGTTTGGCATACAGTTGAAAAACATAAAAAACATGTTTTCACATCTATTATTCATGGAAAATTTAAGCATGAAGAGACTCTCGCTACAAGTTCATTCGCAGGTAAATATTTAGTTGTACTTGATTTAGAAGAAGCAAACTACGTATCTGATTATATTCTCGGGAGAGGTAATAGAAATGAGTTTATGAACAAATTTGCTCAAGCTTTTTCCAATGGATTTGATCCTGATAAAGATTTAGATAGAGTGGGAGTTGCGAATCAGACAACTATGCTTAAGAGCGAGACTGAGGAAATTGGAAAGGTTTTTGAAAGGACGATGTTAAAAAAATTTGGACCAGAAAACTTAAATAGTCACTTTTTAGCTTTTAATACTATTTGTGATGCAACTGAAGAAAGACAAGATGCAATGTTCTCTTTGGTTGATGAAGACCTTGATATTTTAGTAGTTATTGGAGGCTTCAATTCTTCCAATACTACTCACCTACAAGAAATAGCAATTACTAAAAATATTTCTTCTTTTCACATTGATACGCCAGAGAGGATATCAGTTAAAGAAAACTCGATATTTCATAAACCACTAGGATCAGAATTAGAACTTAAGAATAATTTTCTACCTAGTGGAAAAATTAATGTTGGAATTACCTCAGGTGCATCTACTCCTGATAAGGTAGTTGCAGATGTTATTGAAAAGTTAATTGATATTGCTTCCTGAATTTGTTATTAATTTATAAATTTGCTTAGTTTTTTTAATTTATTAGTCAGATAATTCCAAAAGATCTACTTTATTAACTAGAATAATGAAAAATTAATGAGTATGGAAGACAAAGCTGAAACTAATCAGGTTCAAACTGCAAGTATGAATAGAACTAAAGCGCCCCAAAAAGTTGAAGTTGTAGTTGCCAATTCATCCTCAGGGTCAGAGGTAAATATCCTTGGTGAACTATCGATTTTTATTTTAAGAATAGGTTTTTGTGCTTTGATGATTCATCATGGCCTTGAAAAACTTCAAGATCCTCAGGGTTTTGCTGAGTTTGTAGTTGGTAAGTACTTCCCATTCTTGCCAGGTGATCCTGTTATTTGGACTTTTGGAGCAGCAATTACTCAATTGGTATGCCCTTTAGGATTAGCTTTAGGTATTTTTGCACGGCTTTCTTCTCTTGGCCTATTCTCCACCATGGCATTTGCAGTTTATTTTCATCTCCTTGATACTGGACTAGAAGGGTTTCCTCTGGCAGTGGTTGAAGGTCATAATTATGCTTTCGAATTGTCTTTCATATATGGGGCTATTTCTCTCTACTTTCTATGTGCAGGTCCAGGTAGGTTATCTTTATTCAGAAAAACAAACAAGATTACATATTATCCAAAATCATCATAATTTAATGTAAAAAATGCCTTTTTTGAGTAAATACCATTGAGATTCCTCTCGAATTACACATATCAATACTTTCTTGGTCTCTTATACTTCCTCCAGGTTGAATAATAGCTTTTATTCCATATTCATCTGCTAGTTCTACAGTATCTGCAAATGGGAAAAACCCATCGCTGGCCAAGATAGCCTCAGAAGAGGAGCTCCCAGCTGCTTTTAATGCAATTTTTGCTGCTCCAACTCTATTCATTTGTCCAGCTCCAATACCAATAGTTTTCTGGTTTTTTGCAATGACAATGGCATTAGATTTAACATGTTTACAAATCTTCCATGCAAAATTTAGATCCAAGTTAATTTGATCACTCGGCTTTTTATTAGTTACTGAAATCCAATTTTCAGTTTTTTCTTCACTTTCGTCAGTATCTTGAATTAGTAATCCTCCCATTATTGATTTAGTAGAAGTTTGATTCTTTTTTGGCAGTTGATCTTTAGAAAACTTTAAAATTCTTAAATTCTTTTTAACTTTTAAAATCTCTAAAGCTTCCTCATCAAAAGATGGAGCCACTACACACTCTAAGAAAATATCTTTGAGGTGAATTGCGGTCTCACTATCAACTTTTGAATTAAAAGCAACTATTCCTCCAAATGCACTAACAGAATCGCATTCCAAAGCATTCAAAAATGCTTGCGAAGCTGAATTACTTATAGAGGCACCACAAGGATTATTGTGTTTTAAAATAACAGATGCAAACATGTCGGTTGTAAGTTCATCTTTTTCTGCGTAGCCAAATTCTAAAACTGTTGAAAGTGCCGACTCTAGATCTAATAGATTGTTATAACTTAAGTCTTTTCCTTGTAATTGTTCTGCTGAGCTCCATCCAATGTTACTTAAACCATACCAGAAAGCTTTTTGATGAGGATTCTCCCCATATCTTAAAGTTTTGAATAGTGGATAAGATTCAATATATTTGGAAGATTGTAAATCTTTTTCTTTCCTAATCCAATTAGATATTGCAGTGTCATAGTCTGCTGTATGTTGAAAAGCTTCGAGGGCTAATTTTGATTTATATGAGCCTTTCAATTCACCTTTTTTACTTTCTTCAAGAAAATTTTGATACTGACTAGGATCTACTAAAACGGAAACATCTTTATGATTTTTGGCTGCAGAACGAATCATAGATGGCCCTCCGATATCGATATTTTCAATGGCATCTTCCCATTTAGCTCCCTGATCTACAGTTTTTTTAAAAGGATATAAATTTACAACTACTAAGTCAATTAACTCAAGATTGTTAGCTTCTATATCTTTTTTATGTTCCTCATCAGTTCTTTTAGCTAATATTCCCCCGTGTATTTTTGGATGTAAAGTTTTAACTCTTCCTCCAAGAATTTCTGAAGAATTAGTAAAATCAGCAACTTTAATAACTGGAATTTTAGCCTCTATAAGATGTTTAGCAGTTCCTCCACTTGATAGAATTTTATAATTAAATTGCTCTACCAATTCCTTACAAAATGGGATTATATTTTTTTTATCAGAGACACTTACTAAAGCTAATGGAGACATTATGGGAAAGTTTACTTACTTAAGAATATAAACATGAAATATGCTATCAATCATGAATTTGTCTCGATTAGCTCTCAAACTGCAACTCATAGAATTATTTTGATGCACGGTTGGGGAGCTGATTCGGATGACCTTTTAACATTTGGAAAGGAGATAACTGAAAAAATAAATCTTGATTTTGAGGTAATTTCTTTGAGGGCTCCTGGATTACATCCAAGTGGTCAGGGAAGACAGTGGTATGGATTATACCCACATGATTGGAATGGAGCTCAGGTTGAAGTAAATAAACTTTTAGTTTCATTAAAAAAATTTGATACTGATCATATTCCACTAAGAAAAACAATTTTGTTGGGGTTCTCTCAGGGGGCGGCAATGGCAATTGATGCGGGATTTAAGTTAAATTTTGGATTAATTGTTGCTTGTAGTGGGTATCCACACCCCAATTGGGGCCCGGGAGAAAAATTCTCGCCATTGATTATTAGTCATGGTTTATTTGATGACGTTGTGCCTATAGATGCCTCTAGGACTATTTATGAAAAGGTAAAGAGTAAGTCTTCTAAATTTTGTGAATTATTAGAATTCGATGGATTTCATCAAATTGATTCAAATTTAATTAATTTTATAAGTTCAAATATAAGTAATATTTTTTAAACAAAAGCATATTCATATTCTTCAATCTCTTCCCAATCATCTGCAGTAAGTTCTAGACCCTCAAATATTTTTTCTTCACCAATTCCTTCAACTACAACTTTTAGTGATGGAAATAGAAAATGATTTTCTTCAGCATATTGGGCGCTAAATAACCCTTTTTCACCCCAAAAAAATCTATCGGTGGTGTGTTCATTTCTTCTGACATTGAAAACTGAAGGAGCAGAGAGAGCATTTTCAGCTATGAATCTTCTTGCTGCTGTAACTGGTTTATGTTTGCCAGTTTCGATATGATAAATAGGTACATGTGCCATTACTCTTTGGCCAGCCAATCTTCTTCTGCTGATTCTTTTTCTTTTTTTTGACATTGATTGGTACTCCTGAAATTATTAATGAGATTAGTCTTATTTATTTTTACTAATCTTATATATGTGATTTTAAATTCACTTCAAATTACATAGAGGACCCATCAACCCCTGATGTAGCTTAAAATATGATTAAATATTCATATTTAAGGCTGGCTAAAGTCAGACCTCTTTATATATCTTAATACTTTTTTCATATTTTACAAGCCCTTATTCAAGTTTTTTTTAAAAAAAATTTCTCAAAATTTCATTTATTATGAATCTTTCAAAAAAATTTGAAGAGCTAATCATAAAACAGCTAGAGAGTTTTGGTTGCTCAATGGGCGTGACTAATTTGGTTATGTATCTTGCTTCAGCTAAGCAAGGAACTAAAGCATCTTTTGAAATGATTGGTCAATGGCCACAAATTGATAGGCTACTTAAATCAATAGAAGATGATCCTTCACTAAAAGTTTCATCGCCTAATAGAAGATGGTACCCGCTTCAAGAAAACGATATTTTACTTGGTGTCCTTAGGGTAGAAACTGATTTGAAAGGGGGTAATTGGCCAGTATCTCTTGATTCTAGATTAAAAGCGCTTTCAATATCTTTAGCTAAATGCGCCTCTATCGAATTAGAACGTCAAAATAAAAATGAAGAAATCAATTATTTAAAAAATCAGGTCAATGTCATAATCCATCAATTAAGGAATCCATTGGCCGCTATTAGGACATATGCAAAATTACTAATAAAAAGACTTGGTTCAGATGATGATTCTATTGAAATAGTCGAACGCTTGATAACAGAGCAAAAACAAATTGATCAATATATGAATTCTTTTGCGCAATTAAATTCACCTGTTCAACTTCCTCTGGAAATTGGAGAGGAAAGATTATTATTACCACCAAATTTAGATAATAAAAAGGTAATAACTGTTCAGAGTTTATTGAGGCCAATATTAGAAAGGGGTAAAGCTAATGCGGACTTAGAGAATAGAGATTGGACTGAACCTTCTCTTTGGCCAGATTGGACTATTTCGCCATTAAAGGCAAAATATGCTGTAATTGCTGAAATTGTGGCCAATTTATTGGAAAATGCCTTTAAATATGCCCAAAAAGATGCTGAAATTGGACTAGCAATTATGAGTAATGGACTTTGTATATTTGATGATGGTAAAAAAATAACCAAAAATGAAAACGAGAAAATTTTTGAAAAAGGTTTTAGAGGATCTGCTGCTAAAAAGAAGGACGGCACTGGTGTGGGACTTTTTTTGGCTAGGAAATTAGCAAAACAAATTGGAGGAGATTTGAGATTGCTGAAAAATAACTCGATTGATAATACTGAGAAATCAAAAAATCTTAAGAAGAAAAATATTTTCTATTTAGAACTACCTATAAAAGAATTGCATGCATAAATAACATTGCAGTTTCAACTAGTACAACACTTGCACCGCAGGCATCTCCATTGAAGCCTCCAATTTTTTTACCCAGTATGTTTGGGATAGAAAAGCTTAGAAAAATACCAATCAAAATAAGAATTAAAAATTTAATTAATATTGCTTGGGATGTAATTGAAACAAATTGGTATGCAATGAAAATTAAAAGAAAAATAATTGAGATCAAAGATTCTTTTTTAAATCCATTCCAAAACTTTTTGTGACTAATAGATTTTTTCTTATAACTTATATATTTAAACTTTTCTATAAAAAATAAATTTGAAAATCTTCCCCAAAATAAGCATATAGGTAAAACAAAAATTATTAGGTTTTGAATTTTCAGTATGCAAGCAATTTGAATTAAAGTTATAAAAACTAAAGCTTGAACGCCAAAGGAACCAACTTTACTGTCTTTCATGGCTTTTAAACGTCTCTTTTTACCTGCAAAAATACCATCGAAAGTATCCATTAAACCATCGAGGTGTAGACCACCAGTAATTAAATATCCTAAAGCCAAACAAATTAATGCAGATGCATAAATTGACCAGGAGTTTGTTCTTAAAAAAAGAAAAATATAACTCTGTATTGTTCCAATAAAAAATCCTAAAGGCGGCGCAAATTGTGCAATATTTTTAAATTCGGGATTAATCAAAGGGATCTTTGGAAATGTCGTATAGAAAATCCAAGAGCCTGCCAAATTTTTTATTAAATATTTTTTGATGAGATAAAAATAGATTCAATATTAAATAATAGGTTAGATTAATGAAAAAGGATCAAAAAATTTTATAAATTATTGTGTTTGAATTTGAAATTACATCGAATTGCTGTAATACAGGGGCAAGAACTGGTATATTTCATACACCAAATGGTGAGGTAAAAACACCAAAATTTATGCCTGTGGGAACTTTGGCAACAGTTAAAGGAATTTCATCTAAGCAGTTAACCTCTACAGGATCAGAAATGATTCTCTCAAATACCTTTCATCTTCATTTACAACCTGGAGAAAAATTAATTAAAGAATCTGGCGGAATACATGAGTTCATGAATTGGCCTAAGCCTATTCTTACTGATTCAGGAGGATATCAAGTTTTTAGTTTGGCTAAATTAAACAATATTTCTGATAAAGGAGTGGCATTTAAAAATCCAAGAGATGGTAGTCATGTATTTTTATCACCTGAAAAAGTAATACAGATTCAAATGGATCTTGGATCGGATGTTGCGATGGCTTTTGATCATTGTCCTCCGCATACAGCTAACGAAAATGATATTGAGGACTCTTTACAAAGAACCCATTCATGGTTGCAAAAATGTGTCGAGACTCATCAGAAATCTAATCAAGCATTATTCGGTATAGTTCAAGGTGGTAAGTATCCGAGATTGAGAGAATATAGCGCAAAATATACAAGTTCTTTTGATCTGCCTGGTATAGCAGTGGGCGGTGTAAGTGTTGGCGAGGCAGTTGAAGAAATACATAGTGTAATTAATTACGTCCCTAAATTCTTACCAATAAATAAACCAAGATATTTAATGGGAATTGGCTCTTTAAGAGAAATTTCTTTAGCTGTTGCTAATGGATTCGATATATTTGACTGTGTTTTGCCCACAAGACTAGGAAGACATGGGACTGCATTTTTTAATGATGAAAGATTGAATTTACGAAATGCTCGATTTAAAAATGACTTTTCTCCCATTGACAAAACTTGTAAATGCGAAACCTGTAAGTCCTATTCTCGTGCATATTTACATCATCTAATTAGAAATGATGAAATATTAGGTCTCACACTAATAAGTTTGCATAATATTGCCCATTTAATAAGATTTACCAATGCAATTTCTGCTGCAATTAAAGATAATTGTTTTACAAATGATTTCGCTCCTTGGAAAACATCCTCTATTGCTTACCATACGTGGTAACGTCTTATCATAATTAATTAAATTATCAAAAAAGGTGCTCATTCTACTCAATACATTCGCTGAATTGCCTGAGGCTTACAAGGCCTTTGCTCCAACTGTTGATGTTCTTCCACTTATTCCTTTATTTTTCTTTTTGTTGGTATTTGTTTGGCAAGCTGCAGTTGGATTTAAATAAAATTCTTTTAGTTTAGATTTTCAGTATTAGAAGGGATTTTCAAGTAAAATCGCATCTCCAGAATTTTCTACAGCACACTCTATAAAATCAGCAATTTTTAAAGCTCTTGAGGCTTGCTCACCATCTACCTCAGGACTTTCTTTGCCTTGAACACATTTAAGAAAATGCTCCAGTTCCGCATAAAGAGGTTCAATGGAGGTTGTGCTAACTTCTTCGACATATCCATCATTTCTATAAACTAATTCGCCATGTTCTGCTGTATATGATTCGTGAGACTTTCGATGGATTTGTAAAGAGTGATTTAGGAAATCAGTTTCTACTAAACCATTTTGACAGTGAGCACTTAAACTTCTAATTTTTTTGTGACTCATTTTGCTGGCAGTTAAGCTTGCAATAACATTATTTTTAAAAACTAAAGTAGCATTGACATAATCTATTAATCCTTCACTATTTCTGCCTCCAACAGCTGCTAATTTTTGTATTTTTGAGTTTACAAGTTCTAAAACAAGGTCAATGTCATGAATCATTAAATCCATTACTACAGATACATCATTTGCTCTGTCTGCATGAGGACTATGCCTCCTCGCTTCTAGAACAACAATTTCTTCATTAAGTACTATTTTAGTTAATTCCCTAAAAGCAGGATTAAATCTCTCAATATGCCCAACTTGTAATAGACAGTTACTTGCATTAGCGGCCTCTATTAAGGATTTTGCTTCTAACTCGTTAGCTGCAATTGGTTTTTCAATGAGTACGTTATTTCCTCCATTGAGACAATCTAGCCCTACTTTTTGATGCAGTAGTGTAGGCACAGCAATGCAGATAGCATCAACTTTTGGAATTAAGTCCTTATAATCTTTGAACCATTCACATTGAAATTGTTCAATAGCTAATTTACCTCTCTCTTCATTTGGATCTGCTACTCCAATGAGATTTGCATCTTTGAGTAAACTTAGTACTCGAGCATGATGCCAGCCCATATTCCCTATACCTATGACTCCAACCTTTACGGGTGATGAGGTTGGTTGCATAATTTCAAATCCATTTATTTATTATCATTATCCTCCATTGGGAGCCATATTTAGCTTTTAGGAAGAATTATTTTAACACGATCAATTTTTGGACCAGACATAGAAATAACTTCAAATTTAATGTTATTAAAATCTAAAACGTCTCCAATTTTTGGAACCATTTGAAATTTTTCTAGCATAAATCCAGCAAGAGTATGATAATCTGCTCCTTCGGGAATGGAACATCCTAACTTTTTATTGATATCAATAATTTCTGATTTTCCAGCTATTGACCATTTTTTAGAGAAATTATCTAACATTCTCATGTCTGAACTAATTCTATTGTTAAGCATTTCCTCTCCAACTATTTCGCCATTTAGATCAGCTGCAGTTATGAGCCCCTCTGTACCTCCATGTTCATCAACTACTAGTAAGAAAGGATTGTAGTCTCTTACTATTGGAAATATTTCTGCTAATGAACATGTTTCTATAATTTTTGTCACTGGTAAAAGGAACGGCTCTAATAATGTATTGGCTTCCATTTCACCTTTTGAAATTGGCTTAGCAAGATAACGTAAATCTAATACACCTAATACTTCATCTAAAGACTCGCCAATCACAAAGAAGCGAGCATGTCGAGTTTTATCAACTTGTTTCATAAGTTCTGAAAAGGTTATATTTTTTGGCAAAGTTACCATTTCAGATCTTGGAATCATCACTTCTTTAACCTGTGTATCTTTTAAAGCAAAAACTCCTTCAAGAATATTCTTCTCATCTGGTTTTAAACCTGTTACGTTATCTGTTTCTATAAGAGTTTCTAATTCTCCAGCAGATAAACCCGAGTTTAAATAATCCCATTTGTTATTTAAATTGAACAAGCCTAAACAGGCGCTAGCAAAAAATTCTATTGTTTTCACTATTGGATTCATACCTTTTCTTACGGCATCAAATATTGTGGTTAACCTTAATGCAGCAGATTCTGGATTGTTAATTACTAAAGCTTTTGGAATTAGTCCAGAAACAAGAGTAACAACTAAAACAACAAATAAAAATAATAGAAGATCATAAAATCTATTTGATAAAATATTGCTTTTCCAATAATCATTAGCCAGGTTATTGCTGAGCCATCCAATTGCAATTAATGAAATTGTTACTCCAAATTGAGAAGCAATTAATGAAGATCTAAAGCGTTTTTGAATTTTTAAAATTGAAAATGCTCCTTTCTTTTTTTCTTCTATTAACCTTAAAACTTTACTTGGCCTTATTAATAAAAAAGATAGTTCACTCGCTGCGAAAAAAGCTGGAAAAAATAAAAGAAATAAAAGAAGAGTTATTTTCATTCAATGACAAATGAATAATGGGGGTGGCGAGGATCGAACTCGCCTTAGCCAAATTATGAGTTTGGTGCATTCACCAGATTGCTACACCCCCAAGGGAATTTATGTAATTTTAATTACATTGAATTTCAATATACAATATAAAAATAATATTTCAAAAAACATCTCATTAGGAAGTTTTTGTGAGATTTCTTTTTTTTCTTCTAATCTTTAAATATAAATTTAACTTTTACTAATGGGCAAATTTTCTGATAAGTATGATTTAAATAAAGCAAAATTGTTAAAACAGTTAATTGAAAAATCATACAAGAAAGGAAACTTCACTTTATCTTCAGGAAAAAAAAGTATTCATTACTTGAACTGTAAACCAGTTTCATTAAATGGTGAAGGCTTAAATTTAATAAGTGATTTATTTTTAGAATTAAAAGACTCAAGGTCAAAAGCTGTAGCAGGATTGACATTAGGTGCAGACCCTATAGTAAGTGGATTAATTGTCAAAGCAGCTTTGCATGGCCTAGAACTTGATGGTTTAATAATTCGGAAAGAAATCAAAAAATACGGCACCAAGGCTGGAATAGAGGGCGCAACATTAGAAGAAGGAACTTTGGTAACTGTTTTAGAGGATGTGGTTACAACTGCTGGTTCAGTGATAAAAGCTATAAAAAAGTTACGCGAAAATAATTATGTTGTTGAAGAAGTTTTGTCTATAGTTGATAGGCAAGAAGGTGGATTAAAAGCCCTTGAATATGAAAATGTTAAATTAAAAAGTCTTTTTACAATAAAAGACTTTTTATAATTATTTCAAAATGCAAGATATAAAAAAAAAGTTTTGGCTTGAAAAATTTGATTGTTTTTCTATTACTGGAAAAGATGCCAGAAAATTTTTAAATGGAATAACAACTGGTAATATTCTCGATTCAGAAAAAAAAGTTATCAAAACTTGTTGGTTAACTCCAAATGGAGTTCTAAGGTCATTAATTGAAATTACTTTTTTAGAAAGAAACTTAGAAGTAATTATCTTGGCGGGTAACACTGATGAAATAATTGATTACTTTAATCAAATTATTTTTCCAGCGGACGATGTACTTCTAAGTGAACCTTTCTTGATATATAGAATTCAGGAAATTGATGAATCTAGTTCATGGAGAACTTACCAGCCTATTTTCTTCAAAACAGAAGATAAAGAATTTGAAATATATAAAAATAAACTCAATTTACTAAATCCCAATGATTTAAAACTTTGGAAGATTAATCAGGCAATACCCTCATTAGAAATGGAAATAAACGGAAAAAATAATCCTCTTGAGCTTGGATTACAAGACCTTATAAATTTTAATAAAGGTTGTTATTTAGGACAAGAAACAATGTCAAAAATAAAAAATGTTTCTTCTTTAAAACAGGAAATAAGAATTTGGCAATCCTTTGAATCTAATTTAAATTTAGACGTTGAAGATAAAAATTTATATATAGATTCTGCCAAAGGTATTTCTGTAGGCAAAATCACTAGTTTTTTTAAATCAGATTCTCAAATAAAAGGTTTAGCAATGATAAAAAGAAAGTATTTAAAGGAAGGAAGTTATTTTTATTCAGAAATTTTTGGAAAAATTATTATTAATAAATCTGTAGGATCAATTTTTCTTTAATTGATTTTTGATTAAATATTCTGCAATTTGTAGAGTAGCCAAACAATCATCTTTGTTATATTGGATAATTTTTTTTAAAAATATTTCGTTTTCTGTAATTTGATATTGAATCCACCAATAAAGGGCTTTCGAGCCACTTACATTTTTCTGCATCCATTCAAATCCAAGCCAATTAGAAACAGTTTTTAAGCCATAGTTTTTTAGTGGTAATATCCAAGACTTTCGTATTAAGTTATGTAAGTCTATAAATCTTGAGGCAAGTGAATCAATTTCTTCAAAATTAAAATTTAGGTTTTTAGCAATATTAATTATTGCTATCTTTTCAGTTTCTCCATAATGTAAAACTGGCCATTCCTTCTGTGAAAAAAGTATTTCCATAATCTTCTTGTAA
This sequence comes from uncultured Synechococcaceae cyanobacterium, assembly GCA_902573335.1. Lineage (GTDB taxonomy): Bacteria > Cyanobacteriota > Cyanobacteriia > PCC-6307 > Cyanobiaceae > Prochlorococcus_A. The sequence continues at coordinate 28,342 of CACGJI010000002.1, forward strand.
GATTCTTCTTTATTATTTTTGAGATTTAAAATTGGTTCATAAATAAGATTTTCTTTTTTTGTAAACAAATTATTTATTTTTAAAAAACCATATAAAAAGTCATGCTTATTATCTGGATTTGACTCAATATCAAATATGTAAAATCCCGAACATGTTTTTTCTAGTAGATCGTTAGTATCATTTTTATTGGAAACGTAATATGGTTCGCCAGAAATATAAGCTTGTGCTTGCTTTATAAATACGGACGCTTTTTCATACTTTTGATCGTTGAATTTAGATAATTTCTCTCCAAGTTGTTTTTCGCTATACGAAGCTAATTTTTGGGTATCAGATATTCCATTTGTTATGAGTAATGAGGCTGTTTTGGATCCTATTCCATCTATATCTGTTAGATATCCATTCTCTTTTGCCTCTTTGTCACAAAATTTTTGCCATGAACAAATAGTACATTTTTTTCTATCTTGAGTTATTTCTGGCATAAATCCCTCCAAGCATTCATTCAAACTTAATAAAACATTCAAAACTTTTTTTCTTAATTTTTTATTTAAATTAATTTCTTCAACATTAACTTTTTTATCAAAACTTGAAATTACTAATCCTTTCTCAATTTTAGATTCTTGAAAAGATTCCAACAGCATAGAACTAAAAGCTAAGTCGAATAAATGTTCTTTAGTGGTTTTGTGACCTAACTTATAAACAACAGGTAAATATTTATATTGTCCCCATTTACTTTTACCTCTAGTCTTTAAAAGTAATTGTGGACGTATCTCTGCGTTAATATTTTGGAACAGATTCCCTTTAACTTTTAATCCAATTACCCCTTGATAACCATTTTTACAGGCTTTTAATCCTGTATATATTTCACTATTACAAAATTCAGAGAAAATTTGAAACTGATTAATTTTATCTATAGCTTTATGGGGAGACCAAACTTCATAAGATTTTTTACCCTTAAAATCTAGCCATGCTTTTCTTTTGCATCTTGTAAAACTTTTTAAATGAAGAGAATTCAAATTATTTTTTAAGGGCGGTTTTAAAATTTACTCATATAAATTATTATAGATAATTAAAAGAAATCAAGGAAATTTTAAATTTGACAGCTGATAAATTACATAAGATAAAATTTGGAACTGATGGGTGGAGAGGAATTATTGGATTTGATTTTAATTTATCCAATCTTTCAAGAGTTGTTGTTGCTGCATGCCAGGAGTTGCATTATCAATACTATAAAGAAGTTAATTCAAAGAAAATTATTATTGGATATGATCGTAGATTTATGGCTTGTGAATTTGCCAAGCAAATAGTGCCGTTTGTAAGAGGATGTGGTTTCGAACCGATCTTATCTAATAGCTTTGTTACAACACCCTCTTGTAGTTTCTATGCCAAAGAAGTCGGTTGTCTTGGTGCGTTAGTAATTACAGCAAGTCATAATCCATATAATTGGCTAGGTCTGAAAATAAAAAGCTTTAATGGATGTTCTGTTGACGAATCTTTTACAAGTGAAATTGAAAAAAGATTAATGCTTGGAAATTCAATTGAAAAAATAGATGGTGTTAATCAATTGGTGGATATTAAGAAATTTCATTTAGAAGGAATTAAATCCCTTTTTGATATTGAATTTATTTCGAATAGATTGAAAAAAATGAAATTGAGAATTTTTGTAGATTCTATGCATGGTTCAGCTGCTAATTGTATGGCTGAGATTTTTGCTTCTTATGATTTAGAAGTTATTTCAGAAATCAGGAAAGATGCTGATCCTTTTTTTGGAGGAAAACCTCCTGAACCTCTTTTAAATTATGTAGATGATCTAAATCAAATACTACTGAAAAATTCAACAAATGAAGTGAAAACTCTAGGAATTATATTTGATGGTGATGGTGATAGAATTGCGGCAATTGATGAAAAAGGAAGATACTCTAGTACTCAAGATTTACTCCCATACTTTATTAGCTATTTGGGCAAAATTAAAAATAATTCTTATCCAGTTTTAAAGACTGTTAGTGGTTCAGATATTATTAAAAATATATCAGAGAGTCAAAATAGAGATGTTTTTGAACTTCCAGTTGGCTTTAAATATATTGCTAAGAAAATGATTAAAGAGAAAATATTTATTGGTGGAGAGGAATCTGGGGGAGTTGGTTTTGGTGACTTTATGCCTGAAAGAGATGCTCTATATGCTGCGATGGTTTTATTAAATGGAATTGCTGAAAAATCTCAATATTTATATGAAACCTTAGATGAAATTCAAAAAGATTTTGGGCCAAGTTTTTATAAAAGAATTGATATTAAATTTCCAAATCAGTCAGAAAAAAATAACGTAAAAGAATTTATCATAGATAATATTCCTGAAAATATTAATAATCACAAGTTAAAAAGTATCTCAAAGATTGATGGAATAAAGTTGAGAATTGATAAAAATTTTTGGCTTCTTTTTAGGTTTTCAGGAACTGAACCTCTTTTAAGGTTATATTGTGAAGCACCAAAAGAATCTTATTTAGATGAGCTATTAGAGTGGGGTCAAGTATTTATAAATTTTGCAGGAAAATAAGGATGAAAAATTTATATTTAGCGAGTAAGAATAAAGGTAAAATTGAAGAATATAAGAAATTGCTGGCTGGAGTTAATTTTAAATTATTACTCCAGCCAGAATCATTAGAAGTTGAAGAAGATGGACTGACATTTAGAGATAATGCAATTAAAAAAGCGAGTGAAGTTTCGAGAAAAACAAATAATTTCTCAATAGCAGATGATTCAGGAATTTGTATTGAAGCACTAGATGGTAAGCCTGGCATTTACTCATCTAGATATGCAGAAAATGATCAGAAGAGAATTGAACGAGTTTTAAAAGAACTTGATGGAGTTAAAAATAGAAGTGCTTTCTTTATTGCCAATATTTGTGTTTGTTCCCCAAATGGTGAAGTGATTATTGAATCTGAGGCCAAATGTCATGGCAATATTATTTTAACCCCGAGAGGAAAAGGTGGTTTTGGGTATGACCCAATTTTTGAGGAGAGTTCTACCAGATTAACTTTTGCAGAAATGAATAATGATATTAAAGACTCTTGTAGTCATAGAGGTAAGGCATTAAAAAAAATTATTCCAGATTTAATTGAAATTTTTTCTTAAATTCAATTAACCCAAGATCCATGCAGGCCATGAGGAATTGAAATGGGTAATTCATAAACAGCTAATTCTTTTAAGTCTTTTGAGTCTAATATCACTAAATCGCTTCCTCTTCTTTCTCCATTCCATAGAATTATAAATAAAAATCCCTCATCTTCTTTTGAAGAGTTTTCTAATGGAACCATAATTGGTTCACTTACGAATCCGCTTGGACCTGCTGACCAAGAAATCTCTTCTTTAGAAGTTAAATTTATTTTTTTTATTGCTTGCAGTGGAGCGTTACCAAGCTTTTGAGATGTGCTTGCCATCCAACTAAAAGTTGCTGTTAATCCTAAAAACTTAGGATTAACAATAGCAAATTCACAACATTGTTCACTTAAAGTTTCAAGTTCACTAGTTTTTTTCTTTAGATCGATAATTGATCTTTTTAGTTTTCCTTCTGGATATTTATCAAAATCAATATCCCTAAAATTCTCGTCTGGACCAACTGATGGGAAATCATCATAAAAAATACTATCTAAAATGATTTTGGAATCTTTTTCAAATGCATTTACATGATGAAAAACGAATCCTTCTGGAGCATCTATTGTTAATGGTGGCTGACCTCTAAATAATCCACTTTCTCTGGGGATGATAAAAAACTTTGCCTTTTTATTTGGGTTTGACTTTAGACATTGTGCTGCTCCTCTTTGACCTATTACAAATGGAAGAGGATTGAAATCAATAGCATTCTGTAAAAATATTGCCCAATTAGTTGTAATTGCGAAATCATGAAGGAATGCAAAGCCATTAAATGTATCTTTTCTGTCAAAAATGAGCTCTCCAGAATTTGTACCAGCATTATTAAATTCCATTAATCTAATGGTACTTTTTGGTCCGGTTTGTACTCCAAACGTGACTAAAAGTTCTGAAGATGCATTTGAGTTTAGGTCTGTTTTTGGATGGGCACTGAATGCTTCGTTAGGCTTGAGTACCCCTTTTAATGTTGTTAAACCTATAGTGTCAAGGCTATCAGGATCCATTGCATGTGGACCGGCTGCCTCCCATAATGCGAGAATTTCATCTCCTAATCTAACGACATGAGTATTAGCTATATTCTTAAATTTTAGATCTAATGCATTATTTAAAATTCCTCCATTTTTTTGTGTCCCAAAAACACCTCTATAAACAAATTTATTTATTTTTTCCTCTTCCAAATAGCCTTTAGTTTTAACAAATCTATTTGTTAAGAACGGCTGACCATTTTCGAACTTTATGGATGTGATCATTCCATCACCGTCAAATGGATGATGAACCCATTGTCCACCTCTTTCTAATATTCCTGGTCCATTTCTTAATAATGTTCCATTTAAATTTTTAATATTATTACCTTTGCTAATTTTTAGAGGATCCTTAGTTAGCTCCTTTTCTACATTTTGATACGCACTTGACCAATCTTCTTTATTAAAACTTTTAATTTTATTAATTTTTTTATCTTGTAAATTAGTCATAACAAAATAGTTACTATTATCTATCTTCGCCAAAAATCAACTGAATTGTGGCTGATTCTAAAAAATTCCTATTTTATTGATTTTCTAGCATTCCTTTACTGCTTGGAATTGAATCAGATCTTCTTAGGTCTATTTCGGTAGCCATTCTCATCGCTCGTGAAAAAGCTTTAAAGCAAGCCTCAACTATGTGATGTGAATTACTACCTCTTATTTGGTTAATATGCAGAGTAATACCGCTGTTATTTACAAATGCAATAAAAAACTCTTTTACTAGTTCAGTATCATAATTTCCTATTTTGGGAGCTTTTAATTGAAGATCATAAGATAGATGTGGTCTACCAGAACAGTCTAAAGTAACTTGAACTAATGCTTCATCTAATGGGGCAAAGAAATGTCCAAATCTGTTTATTCCTTTTCTTTCTCCCAAGGCTTTTGAAAATGCTTTGCCTAATGCGATTCCTACATCTTCATTTGTATGATGATCATCAATATGGGTATCTCCAATTGCTTTTATTTTTAAATCGAATAAACCATGACTGGATATTTGATGAAGCATATGATCTAAGAATGGTATGCCGGTTTCAATCACGGAAATCCCATTTCCATCTAAGTTTACAAATACAGAAATATCTGTTTCATTCGTTTTTCTTTTTATTTCAGATTGCCTTAGAGATAACATTTTTATGCAAAAAAACTTAGTTTACATTCCATTAATGCAGTAACCTGCATCAACATAAATTGTTTGGCCTGAAATGCCGCTAGAGAGATCACTTAATAAAAAAGCAGCAGTATTGCCTACTTCTGTTTGAGTGACTGTTCTGCGTAAAGGAGCCTTTTCTTCAACATTGTGAATCATATCTAAAATGCCACCTATAGCAGAACTAGCAAGTGTTCTTATAGGCCCAGCACTTATTGCATTAACTCTGACTTGCTTTTCGGGCCCAAGTTCTGCAGAAAGATATCTTACTGAAGCTTCTAAAGCTGCTTTTGCAACTCCCATCACGTTGTAGTTAGGAATAGCCCTCTCTGATCCTAAATAAGTCAGTGATACAACGCCAGCACCATCACTAAAAAGTGGCTTTGCTGCTTTGCATAAAGGTGCTAATGAATAGGCACTTATATTAAGAGCCCTATCAAAACCCTCTGAAGTGGTAGCACTATAATCTCCAATCAATTCGTCGCGTCCTGCAAATGCTAAGCAGTGAACTAATCCATCAATTTGCCCCCAATTGTTTTTTATATTTTTAAAGATCTCTTCAATTTGAGCTGGATTTTGAACATCAAGAGGCAAAAATAACGATGGGTTTAACGGTTCAGTTAGTTCTCTAACTTTAGATTCGAATCTTCCCTTATCATCAGGCAAATATGTGATTCCAAGTTCTGCGCCAGCTTTTGACAGTTGTTGAGCAATACCCCATGCTATTGAACGATTATTGGCAATTCCTGTAACAAGAATTTTTTTGCCAGTTAGATTTAGAAGCATTTTGTTTATTATTTCTATTATTCTCCTATATAAAAGTACCTATCTTTACGGATTACTGCAAAATATACAATAATTTTCAAATATTAAAGAATTTTTAACTTGAACATGGTCAGAACAAATTCTATGGTTTTGGAATTAGGTTTTCAATTACCTAATTTCCAAATGCTAAATGCTAATTCTTCAAAAAATGAATATTTTAATTCTCATAATCTAGATAATCGGCATTTACTTTTAATGTTTATTTGTGCCCATTGCCCATTTGTTAAATATATTGAGAATCAAATTTTCACCTTAAGTAAAGAAATTGAAAATACAGTTCAAACAGTTGCAATCTCTAGTAATGATATTGTCACTCATCCTTCAGATTCTCCTAAAAATTTGAAATTACAAGCACAATCACAGGGATGGAGTTTTCCTTATCTTTATGATGGAAATCAAAATTTTGCTAAGGAATTAAAAGCGGCTTGCACCCCAGATTTTTATCTTTTTTCAAATGAAGGGGATGGTGCTTTTTTATTGTTTTATCATGGCCAATTAGACGATAGTAGACCAGGTAATAATATCCCTCTGTCTGGAAAAGATTTGCGCTCTGCTGTAAAAGATTTGAATCAAGATAATTCTTATCCTTCAAATCAGATACCCTCTTTAGGTTGCAATATTAAATGGACTCCCGGTAAAGAACCAAGTTGGTTTAAATGAATTAAAATTTTTTTTACCCAAAGAAATATGGTTTAGGGTTAATATATTCACTATGCAGATACCTCCATTTACTTTAAATAGGCAGTACCAAGAAATTGGCTCAGAAATCGAGAGTGAAGTTTCTAAAATTTTAAAAGGTGGTCAGTATATTGGAGGACAAGAAATTACCAAATTTGAGGAGAGTTTTTCCAATCTGATTGGTGTTGAAAATACTATTGGATGTAATAGTGGAACTGATGCTTTAGTATTAGCTTTGCGCGCATTAGATATTGGTGTGGGTGATGAAGTTATTACTTCATCTTTTAGCTTTTTTGCGACTGCAGAGGCTATTAGTATAGTTGGTGCTAATCCTATTTTGGTAGATATAGATCCAGAAACTTATCTCATTAATACTGAACTAATAGAACAAGAAATAAATTCTAATACCAAGGCAATTATGCCAGTTCACCTATTTGGGAATGCAGTGAATATGACCTTAATAAAATCTTTGGCCAACAAATATGACTTAAAAGTAATCGAAGATTGTGCTCAGGCAACATGCACAATGTGGAAAAATTCCAAAGTTGGTAGTATCGGAGATATAGGTTGTTTTAGCTTTTTCCCTACTAAAAATTTAGGAGCTGCTGGAGATGGTGGAGCAGTAACAACTTCAGATCAGAAGATTGCCAAAAAAATTAGAGAACTGGCTGTTCATGGCAGCCCAATAAGATATCACCATACCCAAATTGGATATAACAGCAGACTTGATACCATTCAAGCTGCCATATTAAACATTAAAATTAAATATATTTCTAAGTGGATTAATAATCGCCAAAAAATTGCTAAAAATTACCTTGATTTATTAGAAAAAAATCCATTTATTAGTTTTCCAAAAATTAGCTCTGATTCAATTTCCCATTCTTGGAATCAATTTGTCATCAAATTAAGAAACGATAAATATTTTTTAAATAAAGATTTTTTAAATTTGTTTGATACTGACTGCAAAAAATACTATTCCTTAAGGAATTTAGTAAAACAACAACTTTTTGAAAAAGGTATTAATTCAATTATTTATTATCCAATTCCAATACACGCACAAATAGCTTACAAAAATAAAAATTTTTCTAGAACAAAACTTATAAATACAGAGAGAATTTGTACAGAAGTTCTAAGTCTTCCAATGTTTCCTGAAATTTCTTATGAAGAGCAAGTTTATGTAGCAGAAAATTTAAATAAAGTTTTAAAGAGCTGTATAGAGGAAATTCAAATTTCAGCATAAAGTGATTTAAATAATCTTTGTTGTATGTTGTGATTGACAATAGGGCTTGAATAATTATTTTTTTCTAAATTAGATATCTCCCCATTTAATAATTCTGAATTTGACACTTTAGATAATTCAGGAATCCAATATTTTATATATTCGCAAAAAGGATCAAATTTTTTTGCTTGGGTATATGGATTAAAAATTCTAAGTGGTTTTGGATCCATACCGCTACTGGCGCTCCACTGCCATCCCCCATTATTTGAAGCTAAGTCTCCATCAACCAACGTCTCCATAAATTTTTTCTCGCCCATTTGCCAACTGCATATAAGATCTTTTACCAGAAATGATGCGACTATCATCCTACATCTGTTATGCATCCAGCCAGTACTATTTAGTTGTCGCATTGCAGCATCAACTATAGGTACGCCGGTCTCTCCGTTGCTCCAATGTTGAAACAATTCATTATTGTTTTGCCATGGAAAGTGATCCCATTTTTTTCTATATGGACCTTTCTCTAGCTCTGGGAAATGGAATAAGCAATGTTGATAAAATTCACGCCAAACAAGTTCTTTTTGCCAAGTTTCAATTGATAGGTAATTTTCTTGATTTGCAAAATCTGAATTTAAATTTAATGTTTCGTTCCAAACTTTTCTAATGCTGATGGTGCCGAATCTGAGAGATGCACTTAGAAATGATGTCCCATTATGGGAGGGAAAATCTCTTGCAGAATGATAAGAATATATTTTTTTTTCGTTAATGAATTTTTCTAATAATGTTTCTGCAACGCTCTCCCCAGGTCTACATGGACAAATATTCGAACCAGGAAATTTGATATTTTTGATAAATTTCTCTAGAACCGAATCAGATGAATTTATTGTCTTATTTTCTTTGAGTTTATTATCTATATCTTTAAACTGGAAAACAATTTTTTCTAGGTCATATGAACCTAATAATTTCATTTTTGATTTAAGGTTTTTATAAAAAGGTCCATAAACTGAATAAGGATTGTTATTCCCTGAAAATATTTTTAAAGGTTCTACTAATAAGTGATCCCAAGTTTCAATAACTTGAATATTTTGTTCTTTTAAATTTTTTTTTATTTGTAAATCACGATTAATCTCATAAGGTTCAATTGATCTATTCCAAAAAACAAATTTAGCATCTATTTTCTTTGCTAATTGAGGAATTATTAATACCGGATCTCCCTCTTCCATAACTAATCTACTACCCATTTTTTTCCAATTATTTCCTAATTCTTGAAGTGAATTTCCTAGAAACCAAGCTCTTGAAATAGCATTGAAATCGTGTGAGTAATTTTTATCAAATATATAAGTTGAAGTAATAGCATTTGATAATGAAAATGCTTTGATTAAAGCCTGATTATCAAATATTCTTAAATCCTTTCTATGCCAAAAAAGTATTCTAGGTTTACTCATAATTTATCTAAAAATTGTTTAGCTCTAAACCAAGCCGTCACGGTTTTTGCGTCAAGAATTTCATCCCCACTAGAAATAAGATTATCTAGTTCTTCAGGATCTAAAATTAATACTTCTATATCTTCATCTAAATCTCCTTTAACCTCGGAATTGAGTTTGTTTAAATCACGAGCTAAAAATAAATAAATTTCTTCATCTGCATAACCTGGAGCAGGGACAAGAGTTCCTAGTTCATCCCATTTGTTTGCACTGAATCCAGTCTCTTCTTGTATTTCTCTTTGAATTGAATTAATAGGTGTTTCACCTATTTCTAATGTACCTGCTGGAAATTCTAATAAATACCTTGAAACAGCAAATCTATATTGCCGAAGAATGATAACTTTATTGTCTTTTGTAATAGGTACGGCTAATGCTGCCCCAGGATGCTTAATGTATCCATATTCACCTTCATGTCCATTTGGAAGCTCAATTCTATTTATTTCGAAACTAAATTTTTTTGACTTTAACTCAGATATTTTTTCTTTAAAAATGGATCTTTTTATAAAGTTTTTGTTGCCCATGATTTTTAAATAAAAACAGCCTAACAGTTATTTTTTGGTTTTGTAAATCATTTATATAGACCATTTGGGGACATCAAACTTTGTGATTTTTTGGCTTCTACTTAAGATTTCAGATAGTGGTGTAATAACGAAATTCCGATTCATGAATCTAGGGTGAGGTAATGTTAATTCCTCGTCAACCGTATGAAAATCTTCCCACCAAAGAATATCTAAATCGAGACATCTTGATAGCCATTTCTTACCCTTTGGCGTCTGTTCTCGTCCGAAAAATCTCTCTAACTTTTTTAGCTCTTTTAAAAGTAATTTCGCTTTTTTATTTGATGGTTTAGGAAAAGAATTACTTTTTATAAGTAAGAGAGTATTTAAGTAATTTGGCTGCTCATTTTCAACACCATGGGGTAATGTCTCATAAATTGAAGACCAAAAAAAGTTTGCATGAAATTTGCTGTTCTCTTCTTTTTTTTTGTTGAAACTATCTCCCCACTCATTTATTATTCCCTCTATTTTTGGTTTGCAAATTAATAGTGACTCAAGAGGGCTTCCGAATTTACTATCAATATTTGCTCCGAGGGATATACATAGTCCATTTTTGATATTAAGATTTGATAATTCCACTACAAAAAACAAAGTTATTGGATAAATTCTATATCAGGCATTTTTAAAGTGATTTTGAACCCCGAGTTAAAAGAAAAAGGAGAAATAAAAGATTTAATGAACTCAAAGGATTCTTTTAGAGCTTTTCCTTTGGCGGCAATTACGGGTCATAGCTTATTGAAATTATCTTTGCTTTTGGCAGCAGTTGATCCGAGTTTAGGAGGAGTGATTATCGCTGGCGGAAGAGGTACTGGTAAGTCAGTATTAGCAAGGGGTTTGCATACTTTACTCCCTCCTTTAGAAGTATTAGATAATGAATCAATACTGGAAACACTATCTAAGAGAAATAGTAATACTTCATTAAGACCTATTGGTAGGAACCTAGATCCAGATAAACCAGGGGAATGGGATATTAGTACTAATAAATTGTTAGAGGAGGCAATTGGAAGTGATTATTTGAATCAAATTGATGAAATTCCCAAAAAAGTAAAAGAGGCACCATTTATTCAAGTTCCCATTGGTATAACTGAAGATAGACTTGTTGGATCAATTGATGTCGCTGCCTCATTAAGTACGGGAGAACAAGTGTTTCAGCCTGGAATTTTAGCAGAAGCTCATAGAGGTGTTCTTTATGTAGACGATATAAATTTATTGGATGATGGAATTGTAAATTTAATTCTTGAAGCTATAGGAAGAGAGCAAAATAATATTGAAAGAGATGGTTTGAGCCTCTCTCATCCTTGTAAGTCCCTTTTAATAGCAACTTATAATCCTGAAGAGGGTGCTTTGAGAGATCATGTTCTAGATCGTTTTGCAATTGTGCTTTCTGCAGATCAATCTATTGATAATTCTCAAAGGGTAGAAATTACAAAATCTGTTTTATCACACGCGGAAAATAATATTAAATTTTCAGAAAAATGGTCCGAAGAATCTGAGAATTTATCTACTCAGTTAATTTTGGCAAGGCAATGGTTAAAGGATGTGAAGATAACAAAAGAGCAAATAACGTACTTAGTTAATGAAGCTCTAAGAGGTGGGGTGGAAGGGCATAGATCAGAATTATTTGCAGTAAAAGTAGCTAAGGCGAATGCAGCTCTTCGAGGCGATGAGAATGTAAATTCTGAGGATCTGAAAGTCGCAGTGAGATTAGTTATTCTTCCACGAGCAATGCAAATACCACCGGAAGATGATGATATTCAACCCCCACCTCCAGAGGATCAGAGCCCGCCACCCCCACCTCAATCAAACAATGATGAATCTGAACCTGAGGCTAATGATAATGATGATAATCAAGAGCAAGAACAAGAACAAGAAGAGGATAATTATGATGGAGAAGATGAATCTACTCCTGAAATACCTGAAGAATTTATATTAGATCCCGAGGCATGTATGGTTGATCCTGATTTATTACTTTTTTCATCAGCTAAAGCAAAAGCTGGAAATAGTGGAAGTAGATCAGTGATATTTAGTGATAGTAGAGGAAGATATGTTAAACCTATAATTCCAAGAGGTAAATTAAAAAGAATTGCGGTAGATGCAACTCTGCGAGCTGCAGCTCCTTATCAAAAATCAAGGAGGTTGAGGAATCCTAATAAATCAATAGTTATTGAAGAAAACGATTTTAGGGCAAAGCTTCTTCAAAAAAAGGCGGGTGCTTTAGTTATTTTTTTGGTGGATGCGAGTGGCTCTATGGCTCTAAATAGAATGCAAAGTGCAAAAGGCGCAGTAATAAGACTTTTGACAGAGGCATATGAGAATAGAGATGAAGTAGCTCTTATTCCCTTTAGAGGTAACCAAGCCGAAGTCCTTTTACCTCCTACAAGATCAATAACTGCAGCTAAAAGAAGACTAGAAACTATGCCTTGTGGTGGTGGATCACCTTTAGCTCATGGGCTGACACAATCTGCGAAAGTAGCAAAAAATGCTCTCTCAACTGGTGATATAGGCCAAGTTATTGTTGTGGGGATCACTGATGGCCGAGGAAATGTACCATTAGGATTATCTCTAGGACAAAATGAGGTAGAGGGAAAAGATAATGAAAATGTTAATTTAAAACAGGAGGTTCTAGATATCGCTGCAAAATATCCCATGCTTGGGATAAAACTCTTAGTAATTGATACAGAAAGAAAATTTATAGCAAGTGGATTTGGTAAAGAATTAGCAGAGGCTGCTCAAGGGAAATACGTCCAATTGCCAAAAGCTACAGATAAAGCAATCGCAGCTATGGCTTTAAATGCTATCAATGAATTCTAAATATTTCTTATGGATAAATTTCGTTAAGGAATTTTGAGAGTCCAATCGTTAAATCTCTTATAGATTTAGTTAATTCTTTATCTTGTGTCAATTTTTCAAAATCATCGCTCATATCATCTATTTTGGTTGAGATAGACCTAGCAGCATTGATTGTCAATTTAATGTCATTAAGGGTTTCTTTATCATCAATAGTAGACAAAATGTTATTTAAATGATTAGCAGCAATTGTAATTTCTTTTATTAGAGGTTCAACTCTTTCTAGTTCTTGCTTCGATAAATAAATTAATTCATCAAGATTTTCTTGTGTTCTGTCAAATTGGTCAATAGAGTTAACGACGTTTTCAATTAAGTTTTCTTGATTTGTGTCTTTTAAAAGTTGACTTATTTTATTAGTTATATTTGAAAGGCTTGATAGTTGTTTACCTGTGATAGTATCTCCCTGACAAATAATTAATTTGGTATCGCATTTTTCGGATATAGGTTTTTCAATGTTTTTAGGAATTGTTTTATCACTAGTTTCTAAAGCAACTTGTACATCTCCTCCAAGGAAAGAATTTGTAACTACTCTTGCAAATGCTGGCCTTGGAAGAATAATTTCAGGATTATTTAAAACTATTTTTGCTTTAATTGATTCGTTCGTGAACAAGATATCTTCTATCGATCCAACTAAGATTCCTCTGTAAGAAACTGGAGATTTTTTTGATAAACCGCTTGCGTTATTGAATTCAGCAAAGAGGTACCAATTTTTTGAAGATAATCTCACTCCTCTTATCCAAAAAGAAAAAAATGTGAATATTAAAATTCCTCCTAATAAGGAAAAACCAACTATTGAATCTCGTAAGCTTCTACGCATAATTTCTAAATGTCTTTGGGTTGCATTGGACCATCAAGTTTTCCATTCCTAAATTGAAATACATAGGGATCTTTACTCTTTTTAAATTCATCAATTGAGCCTGCCCATCTGAATTTGCCTCCATAAAGCATTAAAACTTTATCTGAAGTTCTTTCTATAGTACTAAGAACATGGCTAACCACAATAGATGATCCGCTAGCTTTATGATTTGTCTTATTAATTAAATCTTCAATTCTTGATGAGGCAATGGGATCAAGGCCGGCAGTTGGTTCATCAAAAAGTAATAAAGGTTTAGACTTTGCATTAAGAGTTTGATCAGTAATTAATGCCCTCGCAAAACTTACTCTTTTTTGCATGCCTCCACTTAATTCATTTGGAAGTTTATTTTCAACATTAAATAATCCTACCTCAGCTAAACATTCACGTACTATTTCATGAATTGACTTTTTCGATAGGTTTTTATTTCTCTTGAGGAGAAACCCTACATTTTCTTCAATTGTTAGAGATCCTAATAAAGCCGGGTTTTGAAAAACTAGTCTTACATCAGGAGGATTATTTTGATCTAACCTCAAATATGTTTGCTTCTCGCCAAATATTTTTAATTCTCCTTTGGTAGGTAAAATTAGTCCTGCTAATATTTTTAATATGGTTGATTTTCCAGAACCTGAGGGGCCTACAATAGCTAATTTCTCTCCATCATTAAGTTCAAAATTTATTTGATTAAGCACATTAACTTCACCCCAGCTTATTGAGAGGTTTTTTGTTTCAACTGCATGATTTGATTTTTTCAAAACTTATATAAAAGACATCTATATATTTAATTTTGCCTATTTTTAGAAATAAAAAAAGGATGTATGAATTTGATTTATAATGTTTTTATATAGTCTTTAAATTTGAGAAAAATAATTTAAGAGGTTTTTGAATGAATAAGCGTAAAAAGAGAGTAAGAAGGTACTATAAAAACTTTAAAAAGACAAATTTTGTCTTGTTAAACAAAATCTTAAGAATTTTGAGTTGGCTTTTGCCAGGATTGGTAATAAAAAGATGGATGCTTACATCTGCGATAGGATTTTTGACTACATTATTAGGCTTGGTTATTTGGACAAATTTAAGACCGCTCTATTGGCTTATTGAAATCTTTTTTGGGGTAATGACAGGTTTAACAAGTATTTTGCCTGTTTCATTAATGGGACCATTGATTTTTGTTATTGGACTATTATTAATCGGGATTGGACAAAATAGAAGTATTAATTCAATTCAAAAAGCGCTTGTTCCAGAAAAAAATACATTTTTAGTTGATGCATTAAGAGTTAAAAGTAAATTAAACAGAGGTCCAAATATTGTTGCAATTGGCGGTGGTACAGGTTTATCTACTTTACTGAAAGGCTTAAAAAATTACAGTAGTAATATTACAGCAATCGTAACTGTATCCGATGATGGTGGAAGTAGTGGAATTCTCAGAAAACAATTAGGTGTGCAACCTCCAGGAGATATTAGAAATTGTTTGGCAGCTTTATCAAACGAGGAACCTACTTTAACTAGACTGTTTCAGTACAGATTTTCAGGGGGAAGTGGACTAGAAGGTCATAGTTTTGGAAATCTATTCTTGTCAGCTTTAACAACAATTACAGGCAGTTTAGAAAAAGCAGTTCAAGCCTCTAGTAAGGTTTTGGCGGTACAAGGTCAAGTTTTACCTGCGACAAATATTGATGTTATGTTATGGGCTGAATTAGAAGATGGTGAAAAAATTTTTGGTGAAAGCAAGATCAGTAAATCTAAAAAATTAATTTCGAGGATTGGTTACCTACCAGAAAATCCTTCAGCTCTTCCGAGTGCTCTTGAATCTATAAAAGAAGCTGATTTAATTGTTCTTGGTCCAGGTAGTTTATACACCTCTTTATTGCCTAATCTTTTAGTGCCAGAGATTGTGGATGCCTTATTGCAAAGTAATGCTCCTAAAATTTATATAAGTAATTTGATGACTCAGCCTGGAGAAACAGATGGACTTGATGTCTATCAACATATCAAAGCAATAGAAAAACAACTATCAAATTTTGGAGTCAATGCTCGAATTTTTAACTCAATCTTATCTCAGATTCAATTTGAAAAGTCTCCATTAGTAGACTATTACGAAAGTAGAGGAGCAGAGCCTGTCAAATGCAATAAAGAAAAATTATTATCTGAGGGGTATTATGTTTTGCAAGCACCATTATATTCAAAAAAAATAACTCCAACTCTTAGACATGATCCAAGGAGACTAGCAAGAGCAGTTATGTTTATTTACCGCAAATTAAAAAAATTAAACTAGTAAGCATCTTGAAGTTCATAGAAATCTGGCTGAATATAGTCTTTTCGCAATGGCCAACCTCTCCAATCTTCAGGCATTAATAATCTTTTGGGATTGGGATGATCAATAAAATTTATTCCATACATATCAAAAGTTTCTCTTTCTTGCCAATCACTTCCTTTGAAGATTTTATATAAGCTAGGGATTGATAAATCAGAATCTCTTTTTAAGAAAACTTTTAATCTAACTTCTTTAATTTTTTCGATTCTTTGTAAATCATCAACAGTTATAAAATGGTAGAAACTAACAAGATTTTTGCCTGGTCCCTCATCATATCCTCCTTGACATTGGAGATAGTTGAAACCGTAATTTCTCAAGGCAGATACTGCTTCATATAATTTGTTAGGTTCCACAGAAATGTTTTCAATTCCTATGTGATCATCAGGTAAAGATTTATTTGAAATGCCATCTTTAGACAAAGATTGGCTTATAAAGCCTTCTTTTTCTATTGAAGTATCTGAGGATTCAGCTAAACAGTCTTTTTCCATTAATCTTCTAAAGTATCAATAATTTCAGCTTTTTCTGTGTTTTCAGGTAATTCAGTTATTTTTTCTTTTTTTGAGGGAGTGATTGAGTTATCTGAAGTTTTGTTTAGATATTCACCTGTATTTTCTGAGAAAACAAGTTTCATTTCGTGATCGGTTGTTATGTATCTGTGAGTTTGCTCTGTTTTTGTGCGCTCTAAAACTGATTCATTACCAACTTTTTTTCTTAATTTAATTACAGCATCAAAAATTGCTTCTGGTCTTGGTGGGCATCCTGGAAGATATAAATCAACTGGTATTAATTTATCAACGCCTCTTACAGCAGTTGTAGAATCTGCGCTAAACATTCCTCCTGTGATTGTGCAAGCACCCATAGCAATCACATATTTTGGTTCAGGCATTTGTTCATAAAGTCTTACTAGGGCTGGAGCCATCTTCATCGTTACAGTTCCCGCCACTATTAGCAGATCTGCTTGCCTTGGCGAGCTTCTAGGTACTAATCCAAATCTATCAAAATCAAATCTAGATCCTATTAAAGCAGCAAATTCTATAAAACAACAAGCTGTGCCATACAAAAGAGGCCATAGACTGCTTAGCCTAGCCCAATTATGAAGATCGTCTAAACTTGTCAATATGATATTTTCGCTTAAATCCGTAGTAACTTGGGGCTCGCCAAGAGGATTGCAAGTTCCTTCTCGGATTTCTCTTATTGCTTTTGGGGATAATTGTGGATTCAACTTTTTAGCTCCATTCTAAAGCACCTTTTCTCCATGCGTATGCCAGGGCAATCACAAGTATTGCAATGAAAATTAAAGCCTCAATAAAAGCTAATAAGCCTAATCTATTGAAGGCAACAGCCCAAGGATAAAGGAATACCGTCTCAACATCAAATATAACGAAAACCAAGGCAAACATGTAATAACGAATATTAAATTGAATCCATGCTCCTCCTATAGGCTCCAAATCCATAAACTAAATTCTCTTCAAATCCACTAGGTTTTGCTCTAGATCCAATATCTTTATAAAAATTTTTACCGGC
>CACGJI010000003.1 GCA_902573335.1 uncultured Synechococcaceae cyanobacterium
AGAAAGAGGCCTCTATTCTTGAAAAATTAGGATGTTTTTCAATAGTTCTTGAACATATTCCTGATTTGCTTGCTAAAGAAATACAAAATTCCTTATCAATTCCCACAATAGGTATCGGTGCAGGTAATTATTGCGATGGGCAAGTAAGAGTTACTGCAGATTTGTTAGGCCTCAATGATGATCAACCACCATTTTGCCAACCAATTATCCAGGGCAAGAAACTATTTAAGGATAAATTAAAAGAATGGGTAGACTCTGAAAGACTTAATTAATCTCATCCCACCACTTAAACATAGAAACAAGAACTTGATTGCTTAGTTCCATACCATTAGGCTCACTTAAAAAGAATCTATTCCCCTTTCTTACTAATAGTCCACTTTCAAGAAACCTTTCCCATTCTTCAAGCAATTTACTGAAGTTGCTCTCAAATTTTTCTTTTCCCCAGTTTTGTTCTTTAAAGACCTCTTTGATATCTACGCCCTCTTTGAGTCTTAATCCCAACATTATTTTCTCATCAAGTTCTTTATAGACAAATTCCTTATTAGTTAGGGATGAATCTAAATTATATTCGTATTGTCTAGTTACCCATTCTTTGTATTCTTTACTAACTCTTGGTCTAGTTAACTTTTCCCCCCAAGGTGAACTCGTGGAACCTTGACCAAAACTCCACCAGCCTAAACCACTCCAATAAACTCTATTGTGTCTCGATTGATGTCGCGGAAGGCAATAGTTTGAGATTTCATATCTTGAATACCCTGAGTTTTTTAAAATTAAATGTGTTGATTCACTATTTTTAAAAGCTTCTTCATCACTTGGGAGTTTTAATTTGCCTGAATTAACTAATTTTTTAAAAACAGTGCCATTTTCAATATTTAAATCGTAAATAGATAGATGAGGTGGTGAGAATGTTATTGCTTTATCTAAGTCATCTTGCCATTCTTTAAATCCACTAAGTGGCAAGTTTTGAATTAAATCTAAACTCCAGCTTTTTATTAACCCAGTATCATATTCTCTCTTCAACCATAAACAAGATTTTTCTGCATCTTCTTTCAAATGACGCCTTCCCGACTTTTGAAGTATCTGATTATTAAAACTTTGCACTCCGAGACTAAATCTATTTATTCCAGCATAAATGAATCCAAAAAGATCATCTTGAGTAAAACTAGCTGGATCAATCTCCATAGTGATTTCAGCACCATAGTCAATTCCATAATTTTCTTTAAAAAGATCAATTAATTCTTTGATTTGGGTAGGATCTAAAATTGATGGTGTACCACCTCCTATATAAATTGTCGATAGAGGTGATTTATGCTTAATTGACAATATTTCTTTATATAAAAATTGCAAATACTCTTGAACAGTTTTGCTTCCATAACCTTTTAAAGTTTCAACTTTGTTTCCTAGTGGAATAACTGCGAAATCACAATAAAAACACCTTCTATGGCAAAAAGGAATGTGCACATAAGCACTTCGTGGAAACTTATTCATTATCTAAATACATTTTTAAGCTCCAAATAAAGTATTAAGGATCGAAAAAAATAAAATCCTTATTTACTCAATTAATAAATCCTAGTAGATTATAGATATGACAGATATCTTAGTATTAATTTTATTTGTATTGTCTGGGGCTGCTTCAGGGTGGCTTGGTGTTGATTTATTGCCAGTAGACATACTCAAACAGGTATCTAATGTAGAAGGTTTCAGAATTGTTTTAGCAATAATTGGTTTTTTTGTAGGATTAGCAGCTGGTTTTGTATTCCTTCAACTTAGAAAGACTTTTCTTGATCAAATAAAAACAATGCCCACGGACTTACTAATAAGTAGGTCCGTTGGATTAATTTTAGGATTACTTGTTGCGAATCTCTTACTTGCTCCAATACTATTAATTCCCTTCCCTAGAGAGGTTTTTTTCGCAAAACCCTTAGCAGCTATATTAAGCAACATTTTCTTTG
Source organism: uncultured Synechococcaceae cyanobacterium (assembly GCA_902573335.1). Taxonomy (GTDB): domain Bacteria; phylum Cyanobacteriota; class Cyanobacteriia; order PCC-6307; family Cyanobiaceae; genus Prochlorococcus_A. The sequence goes on from CACGJI010000003.1 coordinate 1,953, forward strand.
GTGTGCTTGGTTATAAGTTGGCAGATACACATGGAAGGACATTATTGAGATTATTCAATCCAAATAACACTGATGCATATCTAGTCAATGAAGGGATCCTCCCTGCTGCAAGTCCAAAAATTCTTGATACCAGCGTAATTATTGATGGAAGAATCAATGGTCTATTAAGTTGCGGCTTATTGGAAGGGCAATTAATTGTTGCTCAAAGTGTAATTGATGAGTTACAAACTTTAGCTGACTCAAGCAGTAATGAAAAAAGGTCGAAAGGCAGAAGAGGCCTCAAGTTGTTAAAAGAATTAAGAGATTTATATGGGAGAAGACTTGTAATAAACCCAACAAAGTATGAAGGAAATGGTGTAGATGAAAAACTACTTAAAATTACTGAGGATATGACAGGAACTTTAATTACGGCTGATTATAATCTTTCTCAGATCGCTGAAGTTAAAGAATTAAAAGTTATGAATTTGAGTGATTTGGTTATTGCTTTAAGGCCAGAAGTACAACCAGGAGAGTCACTTAATATAAAAATTGTGAGAGAAGGCAAAGAAAAAATGCAAGGTATTGGATATTTAGATGACGGAACAATGGTTGTAATTGATGAGGCAAAGAATTTTGTGGGGAGCAGATTAGATATTGTCATCACAGGAGCATTACAAACTCCCACTGGAAGAATGGTCTTTGGAAAACTAATAAATAATCCTGAGTCAAACAAATCTTTTAAATCACCAGCGACACAGGGCTAAATCTAGCTAGAATCAGTTCAATCTTAATTTTGTGATACAAATGACTGTATCTGCTCCTTATTACGGCGAAAACACCGTTATGAGGACTCCGCCCCCTGATCTCCCCTCTCTTTTACTGAAAGAGCGAATTGTTTATCTTGGTTTACCATTATTTTCAGATGATGATGCGAAAAGACAACTAGGAATGGATGTTACTGAGCTAATCATTGCTCAACTTCTTTATTTAGAATTTGAGGATCCAGAAAAACCAATCTATTTCTATATCAATTCAACTGGGACAAGTTGGTACACTGGTGACGCAGTTGGTTTTGAAACAGAAGCTTTCGCTATCTGCGATACCATAAGTTACATTAAGCCTCCAGTACATACAATATGTATCGGACAAGCAATGGGGACTGCTGCAGTTATTCTTTCATCTGGCACTAAGGGACAAAGAGCCGCTCTTCCACATGCCTCTATTGTTTTGCATCAACCTATAAGCGGGGCAAGAGGCCAAGCAACCGATATCCAAATAAGAGCTGAGGAAGTTTTGAAAAATAAAAAATCAATGCTGGAGATATTATCTCGTAATACTGGAAAGACAATCGAAGAACTTTCAAAAGACTCTGACAGGATGAGTTATCTCAACCCCCAAGAAGCACTAGATTATGGAGTTATTGATAGAATACTCATAAGTCAAAAAGATCTCCCAAATAAAATTTAACACCCACAAAACTATTTTAAAATTATGCCAATAGGAACTCCAAGCGTGCCTTACAGACTTCCCGGAAGTCAATACGAAAGATGGGTCGACATATATACAAGACTAGGTGTTGAAAGAATACTTTTTCTTGGACAAGAAGTGAATGATGGTATTGCTAATAGCCTTGTTGCACAAATGCTTTATCTAGATTCTGATGATAATTCCAAACCTATCTATCTGTATATAAATAGCCCAGGAGGATCAGTAACTGCTGGTTTGGCAATTTATGACACTATTAAATACGTAAAAAGTGATGTAGTAACTATATGCGTAGGACTTGCAGCCTCCATGGGAGCGTTCCTATTGGCCGCTGGTACAAAAGGTAAAAGAGTTGCATTGCCTCACAGCAGAATAATGATTCATCAACCCTTAGGAGGGACATCTCAACGTCAAGCAAGTGATATTGAAATAGAAGCTAAGGAAATTTTAAGAATTAAAGATATGTTAAACATGTCTATGGCAGATATGACAGGCCAATCATTTGAGAAAATTGAAAAGGATACTGATAGAGATTATTTTCTAAGTGCGGAAGAAGCAAAAAATTATGGATTAATTGATAGAGTAATTACACATCCAAGCGAAGCAAATCAGTCTTAAACTTTCTAAATTAATATTTTAATTTTAATTTTTTAAATTAATAATTTTTTTGGTTTATTGCCACCTTAATGTCTAAAATAATAACTATCAAACGCAAAGAAGCTACAACTAATGACCCAACTCTTTTACGACACAGATGCAGATCTAAGTCTTTTAAATAATAAAACAATAGCGATTATTGGATATGGATCACAAGGTCATGCACATGCCCTAAATCTTAAAGATAGCGGTATGGATGTAATTGTTGGATTATATAAAGGAAGTAAGTCTGAAAGCAAAGCTATTAGCGATGGTCTACAAGTCTTTAGCGTTTCTGAAGCTTGCGAAAAAGCAGACTGGATTATGATTCTCCTCCCCGATGAGTTTCAGAAAGAGGTTTACCTTAAAGAAATAGAACCAAACTTAAAAGAAGGAAAGATACTAAGTTTTGCTCATGGCTTCAATATAAGATTCGGACTTATCAAACCTCCTAGTTTTGTGGATGTTGTAATGATTGCCCCAAAAGGACCTGGACACACTGTTCGTTGGGAATATCAGAACGGTCAAGGAGTTCCAGCATTGTTTGCAGTTGAGCAGGATTCTTCCGGAAGCGCAAGATCATTGGCAATGGCTTACGCTAAAGGGATTGGCGGAACGAGGGCTGGGATTCTTGAAACAAATTTCAAAGAAGAAACAGAAACTGATTTATTTGGCGAACAAGCGGTTTTGTGCGGAGGATTATCAGAACTGGTTAAATCAGGATTCGAAACGCTTGTTGAGGCAGGTTACCAACCCGAACTTGCTTACTTCGAATGCTTACATGAAGTTAAACTTATTGTTGATTTAATGGTGAAAGGAGGTTTATCTCAAATGAGAGATTCCATTTCAAATACTGCAGAATATGGAGATTATGTAAGTGGTAAAAGACTTATCAATAGTCATACAAAGAAAGAAATGCAGAAAATTCTAAAAGATATTCAAGATGGAACTTTCGCTAAGAATTTTGTGGAAGAATGCGATAAAAACAAACCCTTAATGACAAAATTAAGAGAAGAGAACTCAAAACATGAAATTGAGAAAGTGGGTAAAGGTCTGCGCTCTATGTTCAGTTGGCTGAAATAAATTTATTTTTAATATTTCTTGGATCGATTGGTTTTGATTTATTGATCGGCGATCCAAGATTTTTAATCCACCCTGTTCAAGTAATTGGCTTGTACATAAAAAAAATATCTGATTACCTCATAAGTAATTTTGGGAAAAATAAAAATATATTGTTTTGGGGAGGTTTAATCGTAGCTATATCAACCATTGGAATGAGTTTTGGTTTAGGTAAATTGATAGAACTCAGTTATTTTCAATCAAGAAATAATTTTTTTGGTGGATTGCTAATTTTTTTTGGACTTTCAAGTTGTATTGCGTCAAAGGGACTTATTTCAAGTGTGAAAGAGATTGCAGAGCTAATAGAACGCAAGGAAATTAATAACCAAAATAAGAAAATAATCAAAGAGAAGGTACAAAGAATAGTAAGTAGGGATGTAAGGTCATCTTCTATAAAACATCTCTTGAGATCAAGTACCGAGAGCCTTACCGAAAATTCTGTTGATGGAATATTTGGGCCATTATTTTGGATTTTTATTGGAATTATTTTTATGAAGTTTTCAATTTTTCTACCAGGACCTTTGTCACTTGGTTTTTCTTACAAAGCCATAAGTACTTTAGATTCAATGATAGGTTACAAATATAATTATTTCAGATATTTAGGTTTTTTTAGTGCAAAAATCGAAGATATTTTTACATTTGTTCCTTCAAGATTAGTTTTAATCACGTTACCTTTAGTTAGCTCCAAAGTTAATGAGTATGGATCAATCATAAAAAAAAGTTATCTTGATGGTAAAAAATATGATTCGCCTAATGCTGGGATTTCAGAAGCTATATTTGCCTATATTTCCGGTATTAAATTGGGAGGTAAAAGTAAATATAAAAATGAAATTATTGAAAAGCCAATAATTAATGAGACTGGAGATAATTGCACTGAAGAAAAAATCAAATTAATTTGTCAATTAATTACGAGATTACAATTTTTATGGATAATAATTTTTGCCTTAATTTTTTTTATAATATCGAGTTAAATTTGATAATAAATTAGTTTAAAAATTATTAGAATAAATCTAAAACCAATGCAAGAAAACGGCTCTCAAATAGAAAATCAAAATGACGATCTTACTAATACATCATCAACTGATAAAGAATACTCAAAATGGGTAAACAACCAGGGTGATGAAGTTAAGAATGTTTTTGGATTCAATCGCAGTGCTGAGCTTGTAAATGGTAGAGCAGCAATGATCGGATTCTTAATGCTTATTTTAACCGAGTTAGTTTTTAGCGGCAGACCAGTCACTTCTTCAATTTTTGGTATCAATTAAAAATGGAAGAAAAAAAATCTAATCCAATAAAAGCAATCCTATACATATCTATATGGGTAATAATTTGGGGAACATTAGGATCTTTCATCGATTATCCTCTTTATAAAAATAAAATTTACTTAGAAGGAAGCATATATCAGTATCTTACTTTCGCAATTACAGCGATAATATCAATAATAAGTGCAAAGTTTTTTTATAAAAAACTTGATTTATAAAAATTTGTACCTAAATTTCTTAATAATTTTAGCTGGTTCTTTTTTGTCATTTGACTCGTAAAGTATCCACTGATGTGTCTCAGTATCATGATCGCAACCATAATTTCCAGATAGGTTATCGTAACTGGAAAGATATGAATGACAAATTTGGTCTGCCTCAAAAGCAGAGTCATATCCTGTTAGAAAATATATCAAAAATAGAACAGTTATTAACAAAAAAAATAATTGAAAAACTAAATTTACTACCCTCATAAGAATTTCTAAAATTTAAATATATCATCTAATAAAATCTTTCGATCTAAAAATATAGCTAACGTCCAACATTAAATACAAAGTCATGAAATTCTTGATTCTTTAAATACAGGATGACTAGCAATACTAAAATGATATTTAAGCCTATTACTATTGATCCAAAAATATTTATTTGTTTTTTGCCTGGCAAAGTGTAAGTAAATTTCTTGCCTTTAAGAAAACCAGCTAATCCTTTTTTTTCTTTTATTTGAGTATTTTGAGTATTATTCTTAACTTCATTATCAGAAAACCCTTTTACCATTACAAATTAAATAATAAGCTTATAATATTCCAAAAAAATAAATTATTTTAATAATTAACAATTTTTAATCACATATGGGATCATTAATGAAATTCTCTCATTTGAGAAATTATTAAAAAAATAAGCTTCAATAATTTCCGTTTGCAGCCCCAATAAACTTGATTGACATTTGAATCTATTTTGGTCAAATACTACTAATTGAAGTTTTTCTATTTCAGAAACTAATTCTTTACATATTTGGGTTCGAGAATCTTTAAAACAATCATTAGATTGTTTTAAAATCTTAGACTTTGTAGGTATTGTTTCAGCCATAACAAAATTAGATAACAACAAAAATTTCAGGAATAAAATAGTTAAACATTTCATTACTTCTTAAGATTTTCAAAATTTTGGATGCCTCGTTAAGAGTGATGAGCATTGAGCTAATTGCATGTTTTTGCGATTAAAAAAAGATGCCCTAAAAGAGCACCTAGTTATTAAAGGAAGAAATAGATTAAAAAAATTACCCTTGAACTCTATCCTTAAAAAGTTTACCTGCAGAGAATGTTGGAACTCTTTTAGCGGGTATTGCTATTTTTTCGCCTGTCTTAGGGTTTAATCCCTGTCTTGCAGAACGATCTCTTGGTTCAAAAGAACCAAATCCTAGTAAAGAGACTTTTTTGCCTTCCACTACTGAATCAACAATAGTTTCAATAGCTGCATCAACAACTAAAGAAACATCCGTTTTTGTGAGCTCTGTACGAGCTGCAACAAGATTTACTAAATCAGCTTTGTTCATTGAAATTTAAATTAAAGCTAGGGGTTAAAAAAAGATTTAAATCGAGTTTAAACCTCGAACTTTCACATCATATGGAGCAAATACAAATACGGCAACCGAAAATGCCGGTGGCGCAAAGCTTTATACAAATTTTAGGGACATTTTTAGCAACATTATTTATTTCTTATAGCCGCGCTTTTTCATTCATAAAAAAAAGCATCTTCATTTAGAGAACAGCAAAAAGCATTGGTAGCACTGGATTTAGCATTAAATATCTAACTACATTTAGCAAAGGGGGGGATGTCAAAGGGGGGTTGAATTTAAGAATTTGAGCTATTTATTATGTTTTATTAATTTTCAGATATATTTCCTTCTCATCACATGAAAAAACACAATTTGTATTTTGAAATCAAGAAAAATCTAGTTTTCTCATTATTAAACTTTCTCTATAAATCGTTTTATGTACTGAGCAGATGGATGAGGAAATTGTAGTTAATTAGAAAATTAATACTCTCCAAGATCTAATAAAGTTGATTAGTGAAGCCTTAAATTTGAGTTTTTTTTTTAAATTTTGCATCTATTATTCAAATATCGGCAATTTAAATAAATTATCTCAATATTTAACTAATCAATGATAAAGAAAAAGTGATTCATCTCAATAAAGGTAAACCATTTCCTTTAGGGAGTTCTCTAACTTCACAAGGGGTTAATTTTTCCTTAATAGCCACAAATGCAGAATATGTAGAAATCTTATTGTTTGAGAAAGAAGACTCTATTTCCCCAAAAAGCATATTCAAATTAGATCAGACTCATAATAAAGGTCCTTACTGGCATGCGGAAATAAAAAATCTAGATGAAGGTTGCGCTTATGCCTTTAGAGTGAAACAAAAAAATAATGAAATTAATAATAACTATGAAAAAAAAGTATTACTTGATCCTTGTTCAAGGGGTATTACCGGATGGGGAAATTATAAAAGAGAAAATGCATTAAAAACGCAAGAAAATACTAATTCTTGTCTTAAAAGCGTTGTTTGCGATAGAAAATTATTTAATTTTAAGGATTATCCAAGACCGAAACATTCTTGGGAAGAAACAATTATTTATGAACTCCATATCAAAGCTTTCACTGAATCAACTGATAAAGATGAAAGTTGTTTTAAGAAATTTCTAAAAAAAATTCCGTATCTCAAAGAACTGGGTATTACAACAATTGAATTACTTCCAATTTTTTGTTTTGATCCTACTGATGCCCCAAATGGTCTAAAAAATTTTTGGGGTTATAGTCCAATTAATTGGTTTACTCCGCATTTTGAATATCTTTCGAATGAATCCGCAGAAGATAATAGAGAGGAATTTAGAAGATTTGTAGAGGAATGTCATAAAGCAGACATTGAAGTCATCTTAGATGTTGTGTACAATCACACTTCCGAAGGTGATTCAAAAGGGCCAGCAATATCTTGGAAAGGTATAGATGAAAATCTTTATTACTTTATTGGAAAAGATAAAAATTATCAGGACGTCTCCGGATGTGGTAATACTATTGCAGCAAATAGAGGATTAGTTAGAAAACTAATAATTGAATCATTAAAATGTTGGGCGAGTGAATTAGGAGTTGATGGTTTTAGATTTGATTTAGGAATTGCCCTATCAAGAGGAGAAAATCTTTCACCACTTGATAATCCTCCAATTTTTGAAGATATAGAATGTGAACCTGAACTTGTTGACATAAAGTTTATAAGTGAGCCATGGGACTGTGGTGGTTTATATAAATTAGGGGATTTCCCATCTAAGAATACTTTCACTTGGAATGGTCATTTTAGAGATGATTTGCGAAGATTTTGGAAGGGGGATAAAGATACAGCTTGGAATATGAGCGATAAAATCAAAGGATCTCCATCGATTTATAAAGAAGATAATATTTTCCCAAAATCAATAAACTTTATTACTTCACATGATGGATTCACTCTAAAAGATTTAGTAACTTTCAATAGAAAACATAATTTTGCTAACAGAGAGCAAAACAGAGATGGTGATAACCATAACAATTCTTGGAATCATGGTATGGAGGGACCAACTACAAACTTATTAATTAATGATTTAAGAAAAAGACAACAAAAAAATCTTATTCTTAGTTTACTTATCTCTAAAGGTGTTCCAATGATACTTATGGGTGATGAGATAGGAAGATCACAAGGCGGTAACAATAATTCTTGGTGTCAAAATAATTTATTGGGCTGGATGAATTGGGAACATGGTCAACAAGATTTGGAATTATTAGAATATTTTAAATACGTAATAAAAATTAGAAAAAAACTAATAAACATTTTTAATCCATCATTAATCCCTAATAATATAACTAATGAAAATATTCCAACATATCATTGGCATGGAACAAAATTAGATAATCCCGATTGGAGTAGTTGGTCTCACACAGTTGCTTTTAGCATTAACAAAGGTATTACTAATCCTCTGGTCTGGATAGGTTTAAATGCATATTCAAAAAGTATCGATTTCCCCTTGCCGGAATGTAAATATAATTGGTTAAAAGTTATTGACACTAGCATGTCTGAGATTTTTGAACCCTTAACTATCAATGAAAAATTTGTTTCAATAAAGAGTAGAAGCTCTTTATTAATCATTTCAGAAGAAGTATTTGGGGCAAAAAATAATTTATTCTAAAGCGGGCGGCGGGAATCGAACCCGCATCTTCAGCTTGGAAGGCTGAGGTTTTACCACTAAACCACGCCCGCATTAAGCAATAGAATTACCATTGCAATAATACATTACCAAACAATCAACAAAGCAAAAAGATTGGAAAATTCACACTCGAAAAAAAATATTACTAGATCAACGACAAGGTTAATGTTCTCTTATGGGCTAGGAGATGCAGGTACAGGTTTAGTCGCGACGCAATTTGGTTTTTTTCTGTTCAAATTCTTTATTTCTGCTGGTTTACCAGTAATAATTGCAGGTTCATTATTAATGTTAATAAAGATATGGGATGCAGTAAATGATCCGTTAATTGGATGGTTAAGTGATCGAACCAAATCAAGATGGGGGCCTAGAATCCCTTGGATGGTAGCAGCATCTGTTCCACTTGGTTTCTCTTTAGCTGCGATATGGTGGACACCCACAGGTTCCGTGCTAACCAAGACTATTTACTATGCCATAATTTCTATAATCGTAATGACTGCTTATACAAGTATTAATCTTCCTTTTGCAGCTCTATCTACTGAAATTTCTGAAAAAACAGCAATAAGAACAAGACTAAACGCATCTAGATTTACTGGCTCAATAATTGCAGGACTAACTGGTTTAATAATTGCTGGAGTTGTATTGGGTTCTGAAGGATCAGCAAATAATGAATATTTTTTAATGGGTAAAATAAGCGGGTGTATTGCAGTTGCTGCAACATTAATTTCTTGTTGGGGATTAGCTCCATTCGCAAAAAAAGCAAGAAGGCCCTCAGGAAAAGTTGAAGCTATAACACTTCAATTCAAGAGGATCTTCAGAAATAAAAAATTTCTAAAAGTTATTACGCTCTATATTCTTCTCTGGTGCGCTTTACAATTAATGCAAACAGTAGCGTTAATCTATGTCGAGGATGTTCTGAACGTACCAACTTATATTGCGAAGTGGATCCCGATACCTTTCCAAATTAGCGCTCTTGTAGGTTTACAAATATGGACCAGAGTATCAAATAAATTGAACAGGATTTCAGCGTTAAACTATGGAGCTATTATGTGGATTATTTCATGTACAGCAGCTTTATTTTTACCTTCATTATCAAAAATTTCAGGTGCTGGAGATATTTTATTCCTAAATGCCAGCAACATATTTCTGTTCATTCTTTTAATTTTCATAATCTGTCTTATTGGCATTGGAGCTTCAACCGCTTTTCTTATCCCTTGGTCACTACTTCCTGATGCAATAGACGAAGACCCAGAGAAACCAGCAGGATTATATACTGCTTGGATGGTACTTATTCAGAAGATTGGTATCGCGTTTAGTGTTCAATTATTAGGATTTTTATTGTATTTATCAGGTTATCAATCATGCTTTGTTGATAAAGATGGCCTTAATATTATTGAACAATGCTACTCAGCACAATTAACTATTAGATTATGTATTGGTTTTATACCATCAATATTGGTAATCATTGGTCTTTTAATCATGAGAAAATGGGATCGAAAATTAATTACAAACTAATATAAAGATATGTATTACCTTGAATTTTTCAAAAGACTTCTAAGCAGCCTAGTCATTGGCGGGCAAGCAATTAATTTTATCTTCAAGGGTAAAATTTCCAAAAATGATCTCTTTGAGCAACTTATGGAGTCAGGTCCTGGCAGTTTGTTAATTGTATTAATTACGGGAATTGCCGCAGGTACAGTTTTTAATATTCAAGTTGCATCACAACTTACAAGTATGGGGGTTTCAAGTGAAATTGGAGGTTTATTAGCAGTAGGCATGGCAAGAGAAATGGCTCCTCTTCTAACTGCTACTTTAATGACTGGAAAGGTTGCAACTGCCTATGCTGCTCAACTGGGTACTATGAAAGTCACAGAACAAATTGAGGCAATAACCATGTTAAGGACCGAACCAGTCCAATATTTGGTAGTCCCAAGGTTACTATCGATGATAATAATGTCTCCAATACAGTGTCTTTTGTTTTTATCTGTAGCTTTATGGAGTGGACAAATTTGGAGCACAATTTTTTATAAAGTTCCTCCAATAGTTTTTTGGACATCTGTAAGATCAGGCAATGTGAGTTTAACCAGTGCAGACTTAACTGCAATGTTAATAAAATCTGTAGTGTTCGGATTACTTATTTCAATCATTGCTTGTGGATATGGACTTACAACCAAAGGTGGTCCAAAAGAAGTTGGAACAAGTACAACAGGTGCAGTTGTAATGACTCTCGTTACTGTATCTTTAATGGATGTATTACTAACGCAAATTTTATTTGGATGATCCTATGTTTAATACTAAATCAAAAAAAGAGGAGCCAGTAATAATATCTCCTTCATTTCAGTTACCAATCATTCTAATAGTTTTAAGTTTTATGCTTTTGTTTTTGAATATTGGTTCCTTACCAACAATAGTTTTTGCTTCTTTTAGCTTTTTTTTATTACTTCAGTCATTCACCTTAAGAATAAAAATAACAAATGATGATTTTATCGTTTTACAATTAGGGAAAGAGATTAGAACTTTTCCATTCAAGAACTGGATATCATGGAGATTCTTTTTCCCTATAATCCCAGGTATTTTTTATTTTAGAGAAAAGTCCAGTCCTCATTTATTACCAATTTTATTTAATCCAAAGCAATTAAAAGATGAGCTCATAAAAAAAGTTGACTCCCTGGAAATTAAAAATTCTTAAAATTCAGACTTTGCCTAATCATCAAAATTATTTAAATGACCAATACAGAAATTTCAGACAATAATCCTGAAAAGGAATTAAAAATAGATAAGTCAATTTCAGATGATAAAACAAAACAAATTAGTAAGAAAAATACAACTCAAAATAAAAAAATTACACTGAAAAACGATAAATCAACTAAATCTTTTGATGAAATTTCTAATGAAATTTTTAGTGATCTCTTTTCAAAAAAAGATTCTTTAGTTAAAGAAATAAAAGAGTTAGAAGCAAAAAAAAATGAAATAGAAAAAGATATTGAGTCTAACTTTAAAGGACAGTCAGATAATATTGCTAAAAGAGTTAAAGGCTTTCAAGAGTACTTAACTGGAGCTTTGCAGAATCTTTCACAAAACGTAGAGAAACTTGAATTAGTTTCTCAACCAATAATCGTAAAGCCTTCTCCCCTTGATGAGAAAAAGCAAGACAATAGGACAAATAATGTAGTTAATGTTCCTGCTCTTTCCGAGACATTTAAGCCAGATGAAGAGATTATAAAAAGTTGCTTTTCAAGTTTCACAGAACAACCCGACTTTTATGCAGAACCTTGGAAATTAAGACGGAGTCTTGATTCCTCAGATATAGAAATTATGGATGATTGGTTCTTTAACATGGGAGGAAGAGGTTCTCTTGAAAGTAGAGGATCTCGACAAAAAAATGCCTTGTTATCAGCTGGCTTAATATCTATTCTTGGCGAATTATATGGAGATCAATTTCAGACTCTTATTTTAGCTTCGCAGCCTGAACGATTAGGTGAATGGAGAAGAATTCTTCAAGATTCACTTGGTCTAACAAGGGATGACTTTGGACCTAATAGTGGGATTGTTCTTTTTGAAAGGCCTGAAGGTGTCATCGAGAGAGCTGATAGGTTAGAAGCGAATGAAGAATTGCCATTTATTATCATTGATGCAGCAGAAACCTCTGTTGAAATTCCAATACTTCAATTCCCATTATGGGTTGCATTTGCTGGTTCAGAAAATGAAATTTACGATGATCTTGAACTAAACTAAGCTTTATGAATATCTTAATAATTTTTGCAAGTTATCTTTTAGGGTCACTTCCGACAGGTTTTTTAATTGGGAAATATCTCAAAAATATAGATCTGAGAACTATAGGTTCTGGATCTACAGGTGCCACAAATGTCTTAAGAAATGTTGGGAAATGGCCAGCACTTTTTGTATTTATCATTGACGTTGGGAAAGGCCTTATTGCAGTAAAAATTGCTCAATATTACACAGATCAAGGATTAATAGAAGTTATAGCAGGGATATCCGCTATCTCAGGACATATTTGGCCAATATGGCTTAGAGGTAAAGGAGGGAAAGCTGTTGCAACTGGATTAGGTATGTTTTTAGCTCTTTCTTGGAAAGTTGGACTCGCATCTCTTGGCCTTTTTTTAATAGTCCTAACAAAAACTAAATTTGTTTCTTTATCAAGTATTTCAGCTGCAATCTTACTTCCTATTTTTATGTTTTTTTACCTAGGTAAATTAATGCACTCATACTTTTTTATAAGTTTAATTGTTGCATTATTAGTAATCTGGAAACATAGAACAAACATAACAAGATTGCTTAAGGGAGAAGAATCCAAAATTAATCAGAATCAATAGATTTAAATATTTCTATTAGAGCTTTATTAGGATCTATAGCGTTTGAAATTGATCTGCCAATGACTAACTTTGAAGCACCATTATCTATAGCTTCATAGGGAGTCATAATTCTATTTTGATCATCTTTATTGTCAATATTTAATCTGATACCTGGTGTAATAAGTTCAAAATTTTTATCATAAATAGATCTCAACGTTTTTACCTCCCAAGGGGAACAAACACATCCATCTAATCCGGCATCAAAAGACAACTTTGCAAGTCTCAACACATTTTCTTCAATTGAATTATTTCTATCAAGATCAGTTTGAAAATCTTTCAGAGAAAAGCTTGTTAAAACAGTTATTCCTACAACCAATGGAGGTTTTACACTGACTGAGGTGGCTCCTTCTAAAGATGCTTTTTTCGAATCCTTAAGAGCTTTTAAACCTGCTGAAGCATGAATAGAAATTATATCAACCCCTAATTTTGAAACTTGGAAACATGCTGCACGCATGGTATTGGGAATATCATGAAATTTTAAGTCTAAAAAAATTTTTTTATTTAAACCTTTTAATATTTCAATCACCCTTGGACCTTCCCTAACAAAAAGTTCTAAACCAACTTTAACCCACTTAATATTAGGACATTTTTCCAAAAGTAATTTTGCTTGACTTACATCTAATCCATCAATTGCCAATATTATTTTATCTTCTGAATTAAATCTATTATTCATCAATTTTCAGTTTTCAAACCTCTTAATTATTTTTTTTCCAATTTGCAAAATTTTTCCTTCCAAATCATTTTTTGAATTAAAAACTAAATCAGGATTTATTACTTTTTGACTATCAATTTTTACGCCCCCACCTTTAATAGATCTTTTTGATTCGCTGCTAGATTTGAAAAGTTTTAGAGCACTCAATAAGTAGAAAAACTTTACTGGAAAAGCTACTTCTTTTAAAGAAATCTCTGGAATTTCTCCAACTTTTTCTTTGTGTCCAAGGAATAATTTTTCGCAGTTTGATTGCGCCTTTAATGCTTCTTCGGCCCCATGGAATAAAGTAGTAACTTCTAAAGCCATTCTTCTCTGTAATTCACGAGGATTTGAGTTTTCAAGAAAACTTAAATCTAATTCAGTAAGTAATTCAAAATAGGTGGGTATTATATTATCGGGTACTTTTTCTAATTTTGAATACATTGAAAGAGGATCTTCAGTTAAACCGACGGTGTTAAATTCAGATTTACTCATCTTTTTAATTCCATCTAAACCTGTCAAAATTGGCAGCAGAACACCAAATTGAGGATCTTGTTTAAAATGCCTTTGAAGGTCTCTTCCTATTGCAATATTAAATTTCTGATCTGTGCCTCCAAGCTCAATATCTGATTGAACAACTACCGAATCGTAACCTTGTAATAGTGGATATAAGAATTCATGCAAAGCAATTGGGACTTGCGAAGTGTATCTTTTATTAAACTCCTCCTTAGCTAACATTTGACTAACTGTTGCACTCCCCATCAATTCAATTATCGAATTAAGATTTAATCCTTTTAACCATTCGCTGTTATATCTAATTTCTATTCTATCTTTTGAATCAAAATCTAAAATAGATTCATTGGCTGGCTTTCCCATCCCTAGTTGGGTTAAGTATGTTTTTGCATTATCCTTAACTTGTTTTTCCGATAACTGAACTCTTGTTTTGTTTTTTCCGGTTGGATCTCCAATTTGAGCAGTAAAATCCCCAATAATTAAAACTGCAATATGTCCATTATCTTGGAATGCCCTAAGTTTTTTAAACAATATGCTGTGCCCAAGATGAATATCGGTTCCAGTTGGATCGATGCCGAGTTTAACTCTTAATTTTTTATTATTTTTTTTCGCATGATCAATTATCTCCGAAAAGGTCTGATCTGTTACCTTAATTGGAAAATATTCTTCTATTCCTCTTGACAGCCATGATGGCAATTTTAAATTATCTGTCATGAAGCTTTAATCGTTAACTTTAAGAAGTTTTATCAAGTTCATCCTTCATTCTTATTAAGGTTTTATTCATTTGATCGAACATTTGATCAGGAGTAATCCCAAATTGACTTAACTGCGTCTTTAATTGTTCTACTGTCATTTTTGCTTGAAAATCTTCAGACAATTCAAATCTCTTCATAAAAACCTTATAACGATCCATAAGAGATTCCATTTTTTTTATAAACATTTTTTTCCCTTCTCTATCAAATTTTCCATAATCAGAGCCAAGTTTCATAAGTTCTTGGTAATCTGTAAAAAGCTTTTTAGCTTCTTCTTGAACGATGTCTGACTCAAAGAATCCCATTTCTATTTTTTTTACTTCTCAGATTAAGGCTCAATTACAAGATAACAAGAATCTTTTAAATTGATTAGAAGATTAATAAATTTTAGTTTATAAATAATTCTTTGATTTATATTTTTTCAGAATTAAATTTAGTAGACATATTTCATAAATATTGGAAAAATTTAACGTAAATAATATTTCAAACCAAAATAGACAATTTGAATTATTTGGTTCAAATGTAAATACATCAATTAATTTTCAACACTCAAATAATCTTAAAATCAAAGGCGAAATCCTAACTGAATGGAGGGAAAGAATATATAATCACCAATTCAAAATTTCAAAAGATACTCAAAATAAAACTTTGCACCAAACAAGTCTTCCTATAAATACAATTTCCGATGAAAGAAAAATTGATCCGTTTTCCTTGCAGCCATTATCATTGAACTTTTGGAGAACCAATCAATATATACACAATGGGCCAGCAATGTATTTTGTAATTGACTCGATGGAGAGTTCTAAAATAATCCTTTATATAGGAGAAACAAATTCAGCAAATAAAAGATGGAAGGGAGAACATGACTGTAAAAATTACCTCATGAACTATAAAGAAGCCCTAGCTCATAACAAACTCTCAAGTCACCAAGATATTCGTTTCTTCTTAGATGTACCTAAAGAAGTAAAATTAAGACGTAAATTAGAACAGCAACTGATATATTTATGGTTACCACCTTTTAATAAAGAAACTCGAGATAGGTGGGCAACTACTTTCACAAACAATTAAAAGTTAATTAAATCCATTTTACAAATGCAATTTTCCACATTCCAAAAAAATCTAGATAACTGGCAAGGTGCTTCATTAATTTTTGGAGTTTTAGAGGAAGATATTGCAGGCCAACTTGAAAACATAAAATTTGTTATTGACCCAAAATTATTATTAAAAAAAGTTACTCAAAAAAAATTTAAAGGAGAAAAAGGAAAAACTTTAAGCTTTGAATTTTTAGATCAAAAATTAGAAACTTTATTCATAGTTGGTCTTGGCAAATCAAAAGACCTAAATAAAAGTGATATAGAAAACTCTATAGGAAATCTAGTTAGGAAAACTGTTGATAAAAATGAAAAAATGAGCATCTTACTACCTTGGGAACTTGTAAATTCACAACTAGAAATAAATCAACTAGCAGAGTCAGTCAGATTATCTGCCTTTAAGGACAATAG
Organism: uncultured Synechococcaceae cyanobacterium; assembly: GCA_902573335.1. Lineage (GTDB taxonomy): Bacteria > Cyanobacteriota > Cyanobacteriia > PCC-6307 > Cyanobiaceae > Prochlorococcus_A. The sequence goes on from CACGJI010000003.1 coordinate 18,487, forward strand.
ATTCAATAAGAAAAAAAATGAAAAGAAAGTTCTTAAAGAAATAGAGTTTTTGAATCTGAAAAAATTTGAGAATATTAGCTTTGAAGAGACCGCACAAATATGTGAAGGTGTAGAACTAGCAAGAAGACTTGTAGCCGCCCCTCCAAATAGCCTTACTCCTCAGGAAATGTCTATGAAAGCTTCTCAAATAGCTAAAGATCATGGTTTGGGAGTAAAAATTTTAGAGGCAAAAGATTGTGAAGATTTAGGGATGGGTGCATATTTAGCTGTAGCAAAAGGGTCTGATCTAGATCCTAAATTTATACATCTTACTTTAAAGTCAGAGGGGCCTATAAAAGAAAAGATTGCGCTTGTTGGAAAGGGTTTAACATTTGATTCTGGAGGATACAATCTAAAAGTGGGAGCCTCTCAAATTGAAATGATGAAATATGATATGGGCGGAAGCGCTGCAGTTTTAGGAGCAGCAAAAGCACTTGGGGCAATAAAACCAAAGGGATTAGAAATTCATTTTATTGTGGCAGCTTGCGAAAACATGATAAATGGATCTGCAGTACATCCTGGAGATGTAGTTAAAGCATCTAATGGTAAGACAATTGAAATAAATAACACAGATGCAGAGGGTAGACTCACATTAGCGGATGCTTTAACTTACGCATCAAATTTACAACCGGATTCAATAATAGATCTCGCCACTTTAACAGGAGCTATTGTTGTTGCATTAGGGAATGATGTAGCTGGATTCTGGAGTAATAATGATGATCTAGCAAAAGACCTAAAAGCTGCATCAGCCCAGTCTGGAGAAGAATTATGGCAAATGCCTTTACAAAAATCTTATAAAGAAGGTTTAAAGTCCCATATAGCTGATATGAAAAATACAGGTCCTAGAGCAGGTGGGTCAATAACTGCTGCTTTGTTTTTAGAGGAATTCTTTGATAAAGAGATTAAATGGGCTCATATTGATATTGCTGGAACTTGTTGGACTGATAAGAATAAGGGAATAAACCCATCAGGTGCAACCGGTTTTGGAGTTAAAACTCTCGTGCAATGGATTAAAAATAAATAATTATATTTAAAATCATTCAGTCCAAAGATTTATTGATCTAGCATTATCCCCCCATAATTTATCCAACCTTTGATCTCTCCCACATGAGAATCTATAGAACTTATATTTTAATTCATTTCTTTCAGCAAAATCCTGATGATATTCTTCAGCCAACCAAAATTTACCTTTTAATTTTAGTTCTACAGATATTTTTTCTACTGGCACTCGCAATTCATTAGAGGCCGAAAGAATTGCATTTTTTGCTTCACTTTCCTCAATTTCATCTTTGAAAAAGATCACTGGCCTATAAGAATCTCCACGATCACAAAATTGACCCTTGCCGTCTAGAGGATCAATATTTCTCAAATAGAGCCTAAGTATCTCGGGTAAAGTTACCAATTGGGAATCATAGTCCACCAAAACCACTTCCTGATGTCCTTCATGATTTTCGTATGTAGGATTTTGCAAATCTCCACCTGAATAGCCACTTTGTACAAAATTTATCCCCTTTAATAACTCTAAATCATGTTCTAAACACCAAAAACAACCTCCTGCAAGAATCAATTCCTCTGCAAAAGCGTTTACAGGATTAATAAATATTGAAAGAGCAATTATTAGAGGTAAGAAATATTTCATTTTATTATTATAAAGTTCAAATAATAGAATTAATAATCTCTTTAGCTGCTCTCTGGACTACGCCCTCTTCTCCTAATTCTTTTTTTAAAAAAGCATAACCTTTTTTAATTTTTATTTTTTCTGACTTCCCATCAAGAATCCTACAAGATTTGTAAAAAATTTTCTTTTCGTCAAACTCTCTCTGTACAAACTCAGGGATTATTAATTTATTAACTAGCAAATTTACAGGAGAAATAAATTTTACTTTAAAATTGAGAATTTTTTTAGCAATAAAAGCAGTTACCCTACTTACTCTATAACCAACAATCTGCGGAATTCCATATAAAGCTAATTCCATATTAACTGTCCCAGATTTACAAAGAGCAATTTTAGTGAGGGAATAAATGTAAGGCTTTAATTTTGCACTATCTTTTTGAGAAATAACAAGTCCTTTAACTTGATATTTTCTAAATGCTTTTTTGAATATTTCATCAAAAGCACTTCGACAGGAGGGAATATAGACAACCAAACTTGGATATTTTTGTTGTAATTTTCTAGCTGCCAGCATAAAAGTAGGTAATATATATCGCAATTCTTGAGGTCTTGATGCGGGCATTAAAAGTAGAATATTTTGATCTGGGCGCAGGCTTAGAATAGTTCGAGCATCTTTCTTTAGCGGAAGTTTTTTTGTTAAATCAATCATTGGATGCCCAACCCACAAAACATTTCCACCTCTCTTTTTATAAAATGCTGCTTCTTTCTTAAAAATCGCGAATATTTTATCAGAAAAATTTATTAAATTTGTCGTGCTATTATTCCCAACCCTCCAAGCCCATTCTTGAGGTGCAATATAATAAAAAATTGGAATTTTAGTCTTCGATTTTTTTAATTTTGTTCCAATTTTTATATTTGGACCCATATAGTCAATCAAAATCAAGCAATCTGGAGGATATTTTTTTAATAATTTATAAAATCTTCTTTGAATAATTATTGTTGGAATAATAAGAGGTAAAGCCTCCCAAATTCCTATTGCACTAATTGATGTAGTATCTTGAAGAATTTTTACACCTTTTTTCCTCATCCTTTCCCCGCCTAATCCGCAAATTTCTAAATCTATAGATTTTTTTTTAGCTTCATCTAATAATGCTTTTGATAACAAACTTCCATGTAAATCTCCAGAGACTTCTCCAGTACTTATAAAGATCTTTTTATTCATACATTCACTACAGGCATTGGTCCCCTTCTTTCTTTAGATATTGATTCTTTTAAAAAAATACATAATTTTGAAGATGAAAGATCTAATTCTCCTTTCATTACTTTTTCTAAAGAATTTGAAATCGAATTATTAGATTTAAAAAGTAGATTCCAAGTACTTTGAAGTAATTTTAAGTCAAAATCTTTATTTTCCATTAAACCACTTCTCTTAATTCCAATCCTATTTAAACCTCTTAATCTTCCTGGATGCCCTTCGGCCAAGCAAAAAGGAGGTACATCTCTATCTACTCTAGTCATCCCTCCAATCATTGCTAAATATCCAATATGTACAAACTGATGGATACCTAAACAACCGCCAACAATAGCTTTATCTTCAATCTTTACATGGCCTGCGACTTGAACACTATTTGATAGAACTATCCTATTACCAAGTTCACAATTATGGCCGATATGAGTGTAAGCCATCAACAAATTATTATTTCCAATAATTGTTTTTTCTCCTTCATCAGTTGCCTTATTAATAGTTACACATTCTCTGAGAGTATTATTATCTCCAATAATTACTTCAGTATGGGCTCCTTTATATTTAAGGTCCTGGGGATCGAGACCTATAAAAACACTTGGGAAAATTTTATTGTTAGTACCAATTTGAGTTCTTCCTGAGATAACAGCATTCGGTCCTATTTCGGTTCCTTTCCCGATAGTCACATCAGGACCGATAATAGCTCCTTTAGAGACAATAACCCCATCATGTAATTCGGCACTTGGATCAACAAAAGCATTTGGGTGCACTTTTACGCCGCTAAAGCTTGAGTTCAATTCATTATTTTTATGATCCATATCCCTAATCAACTAATGAAAACATTAATTCACCAGCACAAACCAACTTCCCATCAACGTACGCCTCACCTTTAACCTTCCCAAATCTTTGTCTTTTAATAGACAATAACTCACAAGAAATTATCAATTGATCTCCTGGCACAACTGGCTTTCTGAATTTAACATTATTGATTCCAGCAAAGACAAAAAGTCCTTTAGGAAGATCAGGCATTTGCGTTACAATTATTCCACCAACTTGAGCCATTGATTCAACAATAAGAACCCCAGGCATCAAGGGTCTCTCAGGAAAATGCCCCTGAAATTGAGGCTCATTTATAGTTACATTTTTTACTGCAACCGCTTTCTCCCCAGGAATATGCTCTATGACTTTGTCCACAAGTGCGAAAGGATATCTGTGAGGTAACAAACCTAGTATGTGCTCAGAAGAAAGTTGATTATTTTCACTGGATAATTTCTTTTCCAAAACAATTAAAGATAAAGTTAATTTTTTAGCGATGAGGCCAATAAAGCATTTAAAGAATGTGATCCTTTATAAACTAAAATTTGAGCCTTAGGTAACCCTACCAAAGCCAAGTCCCCAATTAGGTCTAAAATTTTATGTCTTATTGGTTCATTATCAAATCTTAATGGCGGATTAACCCATTTATCACCGTCACAAACAAGGGCATTTTCCAAACTCCCACCTTTTATTAATCCAAGCTCACTTAACTCTTGAAATTGATCCTTAAAACCAAAAGTCCGTGCTGGAGCAATCATTTCAACAAAATTTTTTGGATTTAAATCAATCACAAAAGTTTGATTTCCAATAGCTTTATAGGAAAAACTTATAGTGGATATAATTGTAGTTTTTTCAGAAGGGGTTGCTGCTATTACTGAGCCTTCTTTATTTAAAATTATGGATTTATTAATCTCTTGAAAAAAATTATCCGGTTTAGGTGCCTTTTTTATCCCAACTTCTTCAAAATCTTTAACCCACTGTATTGCTGACCCATCTAAAAGTGGAATCTCTTTACCATCAACCTCAATATGAATATAACTTAACCCGCACCCAGCCATTGATGATAATAGATGCTCGATAGTATACAGATTTCTCCCCCCTAATTTAATCGCCGTACAAAGCATCGTACTTCCAATTAAATCCTGAGTTAACTTAAAAATCTCATTAGGTTTATCCCTAAAAGAGACATAATATCCTTCTTTCTCATAAGAAGAAATTGTAACTCTTGTTTTTTCTCCACTATGTAGGCCTATACCCTCTCTGGAGATAACCCCAGCTAAGGTATAACAAGAATCATAATTAGCAGGCCAAGAAAACACTTAAAACTTCCATCCAACTCCAAGTGTATATCTCCAATCTCCACTAAGGTCCTTGCTAGCAACATCTAATCTTAATGGACCTATTGGTGTTTTAACCCCAACTCCCCCTCCAAGAGAAAAACCAGAACCTGATTTTTGCAATAATTTACCGGGTTTGCCTGGAACTGCCTTTTGAGAGCCTAGATCAGTTCCTCCATCGACGAATAAAGCTCCTGATATCATTCTCCAAACAGGGAATCTATATTCTGCTGTGCCCTCAACAAAACTTCTACTTACAGCTAAATCACAAGATCCCCAACCTCTAACAGATGATGTTCCTCCCATACAAAATGCTTCGTAAGGAGGCAATTCCCCAAGAATAGTTCCCGCCTTAAATTGAAATCCAATAGCTTGAGGGCAGTCTTCACTATTAGCATTATTAGACTTACATGCTTTCGTTAAATTTATTATTTTTGTTGGTATAAAAAATGAATATGAGGCTCTCATTCTATTAAAAGTTGGAGAGTTTTTTCCCATTGAAACAAATTGTTCGGTACCAAAGTTAAATTTATTTCCTGCAGTAGGGTTGATGGAATTGTTCAAATTATTTCTAGAAGTACTTGCAATAACACTCACTAATATATTTTCTTCAGGACATGAACCATCATTTGGAGTAAATCCAATACAGATAATATCGCTTATATTGTTTTTGGTTGTTGTTGGCGTTCTGTCACCATAGGGTTTTTTGTTTCCATCACCATCAATCATCTTTACTTTCTTAAAATTCATTCCTGCAAGGACTCTCCATTTTGCGACCTTAAATGGATCTCCACCATTTAATGGCCTTGAAAAAGAAAACCCACCTCCTGTTTTTTCTAAAACTATTGATGAAAAAGAATCAGAGCTAGATGGTGTTTGATCATCTACTGCATATAATTTCCCATTATTTTCACTTTTAAATTCTTGTGGATAATCTCTACTTAAAAAAATATTTGTTCTAAAAGATGTTTTATGTTTATCTCCTTTAATCCATGGATCAGATAAAGAGAAATTATAGGTAGTTGAATATTCTCCAAAATTTAGATTTAAATTTGTAGACCATGCTCTTCCTAGTGCATTTGTTTCCTGCAAACCAATTGATGCGAAGATACCTGAACCATTGCTATAACCAATTCCACCTGTTAACGATCCTGTTCTTTGCTCACTCAAGTCTAAAAAAATTATGACTTGACCAGGATTAAAATTATCCGGTCCAAGAGAAACCTTTACATCATCAAATAATGATGTGGCATAGAGTCTACCGATATCAGCTTCTAAGATTTTTCTATTAAAAATGGTGCCAGGTTGTGTTTTTAATTCTCTCTTTATAACCCAGTCTTTTGTTTTCCCTTTTCTAGGTTTTCCATCAATAATAAATTCACCATCAGAATTTGGAAATCTTATTTTTACGTCAGAGATAATGCCCTCAGAAATTTTTAATCTTACTACTCCGTTCTCAGAGATTCTATCTGGGCCACTAATTCTAGCTAAAGAGTAACCCGCCTTTTCATAACGTTCTTTTATTATTTCTATCTTATTTTGAAGTTCCTTTAGGTTAAGAGTTGTCCCATAATAATTTTTAAAAATATCATCTACGTATTCATCGGAGACAATAGAGTTAATTGGTTTTAGTTCAACTTTCTTCAAGATTGGATTAGGCACTACATCTACTATTAGCCTCAAACCTAGCGGTCCATCTTGAGATTTTATTTTAACGCCTGAAAACCAACCACTAGCATATATTGCATTAAGGTCTTGATTTAAAATTCGATTATCAACAATACTTCCAGGCTTTATGCTCATGGAATCATATGCAGCCAATTCAAGTTTTCTACCCTCAGGATGATTTTCCCAACCTTCGATAATAATTTCTGAAATAAGAACACTTTCTTCACTAATATCATTATTATTTTCTGCAATAAGAAATTTTTTCTCTTTTTTAATATCAATCCCTTGAAATAAAACATTATTAATATTTGGTATTTCTAAGGTTTTTATTGATTGATCAACTTTATTTGGTAAATACTTAGCAGCCAGTTTTGAATTATTTGATATCAAAATCAAAGGATAGCAGGTAACATTTATGAAAACCTTTCCAAATTTTAAAAAATGTTTTTGCATAGTTCTTGTGATTAAGATAAGTGAGTCATTATTTATTCAATTAGGTTTTAGAAAATCGTTTATTCTTCGGTGGATTTCACTATAAGCTTCAATTAGACCACCTAAATCATTTCTAAATCTATCTTTGTCAAGACTTACAATTATATCATTTTTTTGATTTAGATCCCACAATCTACAATTATCAGGACTTATTTCATCCCCGAGAATAATATTATTTTTAAAATCATAACCAAATTCCAATTTAAAATCTACAAGTTGAAGTTGAATATTTTTAAAAAAACTTTTCAAGAGTACATTAATTTTTAAGGTTAAATTTATTATTAACTCTAAATCATGAGAGCTTAATATGTTCATTAATTCAATCCTATCTTTTGTAAGAAGAGGATCATTAAGTTCATCATTTTTAAGATAAATATCAATCAATGGTTTTGATAACAAAGTTCCCGGTTTAATAGTGGTTTGTTTGCACAAAGAACCATAAGCAGTATTTCTTAGAACAATTTCTAATGGAATTACTTTTATTTTCTTTGCAATCATTGTATTTTCATTTTCAAGTTCAATAAAATGAGTTGGAATATTTTTCTTAATGAGAATTTCAAAAATTCTTGCACTTATTAGGCAATTAAGTCTGCCTTTACCTTCAAATTTTTCTTTTTTCAACGCATTAAACGCTGTAGCTTCATCTTTAAATTCAATTTTTACTTTATTTGCATCATCATGAGAAAATACTTTTTTTGCTTTGCCTTCGTAAATCAACTCATATTTATTATTCATTAACTTAAAACCTCATTATTATTACTAAAGTACTTTTTATAATTAACATAATTATTAGAGATCAACTTCAAATGACTTTACTCTCATTTTAACTGATTATTCATCTAAACCTTATAACCTTTAAAAAACAAATATATGGGAATTTATTCACCTAGTTCTAAGAAATTTATTAGGTTAGAAAATATTTTAATAATCGGAAATGGTGGGAGAGAAAACTCTTTAGCTTGGGCTATTCAAAAAAATGAATTAGTTAAAAAAGTTTATTTAATACCTGGCAACGCTGGTTCAGAAAGAATAAATAAATGTGAAAGAATAAAAATTGACATAAATAATAAAAATCAACTAGTCGAAAAGCTTGATTTTTTTAAAATAGATTTAGTCGTTATTGGACCAGAAATACCTCTGGCAAATGGATTAGCTGATTTTCTTCGAAAAAAAGATTTCAAAGTGTTTGGTCCAAATAAAGATGGAGCAAAACTAGAATTTAGCAAATCTTGGGCGAAGGAATTTATGCAAGACGCAAATATTCCAACTGCAAACTTTTGGAAAGTCAATTCTCTAGAAGAAGCCAAAAAAATTATTAATTCATCATCAATTCCACTCGTAGTAAAAGCTGATGGTCTAGCTTCAGGTAAGGGTGTTTTTATTCCTGATTCAAAAGATGAATGCTTTAAAGCAGCAGAGACAATTTTTAATGGAAGATTTGGCAACTCTGGGAACGTAGTTGTTCTAGAAGAAAAAATTCAAGGGCCAGAAGTTTCAGTTTTTGCTTTATGCGATGGAAAGAGATATACATTACTTCCAACGGCCCAAGATCACAAGCGACTTGATGAAAAAGATAAAGGTCCAAATACAGGAGGTATGGGGGCTTACTCTCCTGCCCCATTATTAACAAAAGATTACCTTGATAGAATCATCAAAGAGATAATTGAACCTACAATAAATGAGCTAAATAAAAGAAATATTGACTATAGAGGCGTAATTTATTTTGGATTAATGATCACAAAATCTGGGCCCAAGGTTATAGAATATAATTGCAGATTTGGTGATCCAGAATGCCAGACAATAATGCCCCTGATGGATCAAAACTTTGTATTTCTTTTAGAAAAATGCTCAATGGGAAGTTTAACTGGTGCTGAAAAAATTAATACTTCTGATAAAGTTAGTGGCTGTGTAATAGCAACCTCCAAAGGCTATCCTCAAGAATATAAAATTGGCTATCAAATAAAAATAGGAAAGATTGATTCAAATGATTGTCAAATTTTTGACTCAGGTACTTCTTTTAGTGAAAGTGGGGAATTATTAACTGCTGGAGGAAGAGTCTTAAGTATTGTCTGTCAAGATAAAGACTTCGATAGGGTTTTTGAAAAAGCATACAAAAATTTAAAGGAAATTCATTTTGAGGGTATTTACTTTAGAAATGACATAGGTCATCAAGTAAGAAAAAACTTTTCTAAGGAGAATTAAGTTTATGGTGGATACCAATAATCAAGAAAGTAGAAAATATAACATCACTGATAATGAAGATATGAATTTTAACTATTGGATTAATGGACTTCTCGCTTGGTGGAGTCGGTTCAGTTTAAGAACAAAGTTATTAGCCATAGCAACTCTTGTCGTAAGCCTCCTAATGACAGGAATAACTTTTTTTGCTTTAAATAGTATTCAAAGAGATGCAGGTATGAATGATACTAGATATGCTCGAGATCTTGGCTTATTGTTATCGGGGAATGTTACAGAATTAGTTGCTAATAACCAAAAAAAAGAAATTTCAAACGTAGCTGAAAAGTTTTGGAGATCAAGTCGAAACCTGCGTTATATATTCTTTACTGATGCTGAAGATATTGTTCAACTTGGGATACCAATCAGTGCAACGCCAACAAGCTCAGATAGTCAGTTTCAGCACACTCGAAAATTAAAACTACCTTCAGAATTGAAGAAGAGACCACAATTCCCCTTGGTTAGGCAGCATGCGACACCTCAAGGTCAAGTAACAGATGTATTTGTTCCAATGTTATGGAAAGGCAAATATCTTGGAACTTTAGCTTTGGGAGTCACCCCTAATAAAAAAGCACTAGCCAGTGCCGCCTTAACTAGAGAAGTAACCATTGCAGTTTTTATTTCTATTTGGGTTTTAGTAATACTTGGAGCTGTATTTAATGCACTGACAATTACAAGACCAGTCAGAGAATTAGTAAGAGGTGTTAGAGAAATTTCAAGAGGAAATTTTAAATCCAGAATTTCTTTACCCATGACAGGTGATCTAGGAGAACTATTAAATGGATTTAACCGAATGGCAACACAGTTAGAAAATTATGATGAAGCAAATATAGAAGAATTAAAAGCGGCACAAATCAAGCAGCAATCATTAATAGCTACAATGGCTGATGGTGCAATATTATTGGACTCACAAGGCAAGATTGTACTTACTAATCCAACAGCAAAGAGATTATTTCGTTGGGAAGGAAGATTTCTAGAAGGTAAATATTTTTTAAATGAAATACCAGAAATTTTATCCAACGACTTACATACAAATATAGAATCTATCTTAAACAGGGAAAAGGAGAAAGACGATTTAAGATTCAGTTTAGGAGAACCAGCAAGAACCTTAAGAATTGTCCTGCAATCAGTCTTAGATACAAATAAAGTTGAATTAAAAGGAATTGCTGTGACAATCCAAGATTTAACTAGAGAAGTTGAACTTAACGCTGCACAAAATAGATTCATAAGCAATGTATCGCATGAATTAAGGACACCACTTTTTAATATTAAAAGTTATGTTGAGACCTTACATGATTTAAAAGATCAGCTGTCTAATGAAGAACAAATAGAATTTTTGGGAATTGCAAATTCAGAGACTGATAGGTTAACAAGGCTTGTAAATGATGTATTAGATTTATCTAGATTAGAGTCCGGAAAAATTATCCAGCTAGAACAAATGGACATAAAACCAGCAATAGAACAGACTCTTAGAAATTATAGACTTAATGCTTCAGAAAAAAATGTTTCATTAGCTCATGACATAGAGGAAACTATTCCTCCAATTCTTGGAAATTTTGATTTACTTTTGCAGGTTTTTGATAATTTACTAGGAAATGGATTGAAATTTAGTCCAAAAAACAGCGCCCTTATTATAAGAGCTTATACTTGGCCAGATTCATGTCCTGCTTTCCCTCCAAGTATTAAAAATGATGCAGCCCCCAAATGTGAATTAGTTTCACCACTTCCAAAAGTAAGAATTGAGATTGCTGATACTGGCTCAGGCATATCTCAGGCTGATCAAGAAAAGATATTTGATCGTTTTTATAGAGTAGAGAATTCTGTTCATACTGAGCAAGGAACCGGTTTAGGTTTATCTATAGTGAAGGGGATAATTGAAAAACACGGTGGGGAGATTCGTATGGCTAGTGAATTAGGAATAGGAACAACGTTTTGGTTTGATTTAGCCTTGGCACAATCTGATAAAGATGAATTATTGACAAAAGCTATTAATAATTCAGATTCTTTTCCAGGTTCTGAAATTTAAGAAATTTTCTAATTATTATCTATTCCTCTAAAAACATTTTGAACATTTTGATCAGGCACAACTCTGTGAGGGGCACCACTAAATATTTGTTCAAAATTAGAAAAAGAATCCCTTATTTCTGGACCACTATTTGTAATGATAAATTCTCTTATTCGTTTATCATGCCATGATCCCCGCATTTTAAAAACATTTAAAGCTCGTGCCATCTCACCTTTTATTTCTACATATTGAAGCAACAATATGGTGTCTGTAATTGTTGATATATGAGAATCAGTTATAGAATGACTTCCCATAAATTCTTCCGCAGTATTAGTAAAAAAGCCTGCTATTTCTTCTTGTTTTGTATAACCGGTAACAGCAATTACAAACTGTCTAAATGCATTCAAACTTACCCCTCTGGCTAATGCAGAGAGAGAATCAATTGCCATTCTTTTTGGTTTAAATTGATTAATTTGCGTTTTTATAATTTGTAAATGATCCTCTAAACCAGTTGATTCAGGATATGCACAAATAATTTTTAATAATCCATCACTTTCCATTTTTTCAAAATCTATACCCCAGCTTGTAGCATTCCTAAGCAATTGAGCCCTAGATTCTTCATATGCAAAAAGTATTGCTCTTTCATTATTGTTATAAGCATCTTCAACAAATTTAGATACAAGCATTGTTTTGCCCGTACCAGTTGCTCCAGTGGCAAGAATAATGGAATCTTGAAAATATCCTCCCCCGCACATATCATCGAGATCTTTAACTCCAGAGCTAATCCTAACATTTGAGGATCTCTGCGTTAATCTCATTGCTCCTAAGGCAAAGACACTTATTCCATCCGTTCCCATAGTAAATGGATATTCACCTTTCATATGTACAGTACCTCTCAACTTCAGAACTTCTAGAGTTCTTCTTCTCTTTTCTGACTCAAGAACATTTCTTAATAAGACAACATTATCTGATACAAATTCTTCTACACCATATCTAGCAATTGGTCCGTAATCATCGACTCTTTCTGTAGTCATAACTGTTGTCACACCTATTTCTTTTAATCTTGCTATCAATCTAAATATTTCCCTTCTTACAACGTAAGTAGCATCATACTGTTGAAAGACAGCAGTTATTGAATCTATTGCAACTCTTTTAGCTTTATATTTTCTAATTGCATAACTAATTCTCTCAATAAGACCAGACAAGTCAAAGTTACCCGCCACATCCTGACCATCAGGATCAGGAGATGCGTCCAAAATAAAAAGTTTATTTTGATCAATTAATTCTTGTAAATCCCAACCAAAACTTGCGGCATTTCTAATAATATCTAAAGGTGATTCCTCAAATGTCACAAAGATTCCAGGCTCATCAAAATTACAAATTCCATGGTGTAAATATTGCAGAGAGAAAACAGTTTTACCAGTCCCTGAGGTACCACTAACGAGTGTACTTCGGGATACAGGTAACCCACCCCTACAAACATCATCAAAACCTTCTATTCCTGTTGGTAATTTTTGTACTTGCATTTTATTTGATTTGCCAAATTTCTTATCATTCATAGTTTTGTGCTAATAAAACAGAAACAAAAATAAATTTTGAATTTATTTTTAATTTTAAAAGTTTTATTTAAATTACTTATCTCCACTATATTCAGTTTCAGTTAATTCATCAAAAAGTAGATCTAAACCAATTAAAACTTTTTCTCTATCTGAAAGATCACCTATTATTTTTCTCACTGGTGGCGGTAAAATTTTGGCTAAGGTTGGGGTAGCTAAAATCTTATCTTCTTCTGCAAGTTGTGGTTGCTTAAGTACATCAATAACCTTCAAAGCATAAACTCCTTTGAATTCATTTTCTAAAATTTCTTTTAAAGTATTTAAAGCTCTCATTGAATTAGGTGTATTTCCAGCGACATAGAGTTTTAAAATATATGTTTTTCTTGCTGCCATTGTTATAGCTCCTGCATTGATATAAAAGATTTAAACACCCCTTGACTTATTACACTACAAAATAAGAAAATAAACAAACCATTATGATTGCTTATTTGGCTTAATCAAATTATCAATTTGAGCCTGATAGCGTCTTTACGATATGACAAATTCTAAAAAATCCTCAAACAATTCTTCAAAAAGTAATGAATTGTACGCGATAGCAGAAACTTCGGGTCAACAATTTTGGTTCGAAGTCGACAGATACTATGACATAGACAGGTTAAATGCAAAAGAGAAAGATAAGATAACACTAGAAAAAGTTTTACTTTTAAAAGATAAAGACTCTATCACTGTTGGAAAACCTTACATTAAAGATGCAAAAATTGAATTAGAAGTAGTCTCCCACAAAAGAGATAAGAAAATTCTTGTATACAAAATGCGTCCCAAAAAAAAGACGAGAAGAAAAATGGGCCATAGACAAGAACTTACAAGAGTTATGGTAAAATCTATTAAAATAGGTAAAGATTCTTCTAAGCCTTCTTCTAAAAAGGAAGAAACTATTAAAAAAGAAACTAAACCAAAATCCGAAAAATCTACAAATTAAACACTTCTAATGGCACATAAAAAAGGAACAGGTTCTACTAGAAACGGAAGAGATTCAAATTCTAAAAGATTGGGTGTGAAAGCTTATGGAGGAGAAAAAGTAACTGCTGGATCAATTTTAATTCGCCAAAGAGGAACATCCTTTTTACCTGGGATCAATGTCGGAATAGGTAAAGATGACACCCTTTTTGCACTCAAAGAAGGAACAGTAAGTTTCGAAAGCATTAAAAGAAATTTAAGAAATAGAAAAAGAGTTAATATAGTTATCTAATTTTCTTATAAGCTCTTGTAGTTATAAGAATAGGATGAAATACTTCTAAAAAATTTGATTGAAGAGTCTCAAAAAACTTTTCAACAATTTGAATGTCGTCGATATGAAAAGGATACTCATTGTTATCTCCTTTGTAAAAATACCAATTAAATAGAGCAATAGAATTACTATCCATAATCTCACTAAAATTATTAATTTGAGAAGTTGGATCTGCAAGATGTTCCAAAACATCAAGACAAACAATCGTATCAAATTTCAATATTTGTGTATCTTGAATTGTCTTGCAGAAAGTAAGTTTTTTTTCGACTCCTAATTTTTTAGCCCTAAACTCTACAAAATTTCTATTTGTTTGATTAATATCTACAAAAAAAACATGTTCAACTTTTGAAGACATTGCGTTTGCTAAGGCATGAGTACCAATGCCTCCTCCAAAATCCAAAACTAAATCTCTAGAAAATCTCTGCTGAAGTTTTAAAGTATCAGCGATGTAGTCCCTACTAGTGATATGCCAAGCAGCTAAATCAGCTACATGCCTATCTCCTACAATCTCAGTATAAAAATCTGAAACATCATTTAAGGCATCTCCAGGATGTGAATTTGCCAAATTCATCTTTGCATTTGAAAGGAATCCATCTAAATCACATTCCCTGATAGATAAGTATTCCATTAAATGTGATTTCAAATTGAAAGCATTGTCTAAAAACTCTTTTAAAATAAAATTATTGTTTTTCAATTTCTTACTCTAAATTTCCATACCAAAATCATAGGATGGTTATAAATCTTTCTCAAAGTATTCTTAATATTAAAAATGGAAACTAAAGATGGATTCTTAGTAATTAATAAAGATAAAGGATGTACCTCACATGATTGTGTTAAGCAAATAAGGAAGTTACTAAATACAAAAAAAGTCGGTCACACAGGAACTCTTGACCCAGAAGTTATAGGAACTTTACCAATCGCGATAGGCAGTGCAACAAGATTTATTCAATATCTTCCTCAGGGTAAAACTTATATAGGACAAATTAAATTAGGGTTCAGAACTAATACTGATGATATTCATGGGGAAATAATTAATCAAAAAAATTGGCCTGTAATCAGTGATGCAAAATTAGATCAATACTTAAATAGATTTAGAGGAATTATCAAACAAATTCCGCCGAAAGTATCTAGTGTTCACGTTAATGGTGAGAGAGCTTATAAAAAATCTTTAAGGAATGAAAATTTTGAATTACCACCAAGAAAAGTAAAAATAGAAGAGCTAACTTTAATGAAATGGGACCAAATAAACGGAATCATAGAAATAAAAATAAAATGTTCAGCTGGCACCTATATAAGATCAATTGCAAGAGATTTAGGAGAAATTCTTAATTCCGAAGGTTGCCTTCTACAACTTAAAAGAATTTCAGCTTGTGGATTTGATGAACAAAACTCGATAAAAATATCTGATATCGAAAGAGAAAAAAATGGGGGTAACTCAAAAAATTTTATTATTCCAACAATTTCTGCTCTTAATCACATTGCAACATATGTCTTAAGTAATGAAGAACAAATCAACTTTTGGCAAACTGGTAGAGCAATTAAGATTGATATTAATTACTTTATGAAAATCAAATCTTTTGATTATAAAAAACCCATAAAAGTAATAGATAAGAAACAAACACTACTTGGGATAGGCTTCTTAAATAAAGATAAATCTAATATAAATCCAAAATTAGTCCTTAATGCTAAATAACATCTATAGATAATCTTTTCTAAAAGGTTTAATCTGCACACCCCTATAAAAATACTTTAATATTCTCCCAGCTTTTTGACCCCTAGACGCCAGATTTTTAGCACCCCATTGACTCATGCCTACTCCATGACCTGATCCCTGTCCTAAAACTATCAAACCTTTTTTTATGGGAAATTTATTGTTAAATTCTTCCTCAAAAAATTTAAATCTCACAAAATTGCTGTTGAGGCCTAATCTTTTTCTTAAAACAATCCCAGACATTTGATCAAAACCTAAAGGTCCAATAAGTTTTACATTTTTTACCCTCCCTGTGCTAGTAATATCTAAAATTTCTATATTTTTTAAACCTCCAATCTTAGGAAATAAATTTGTTAATTCATCACTTGAAAATTTTTTTTGCCATCTAAATTTCGGATTGTTTTTATCAAAATCTTTCACACTAGATAAATATGGATATTTATTCTTCCATACATCTTCACTATTCTCTGTCATTCCACCAGAACTGCTATGAAACAAAGCATTTATTAATTTATTTTTATATGTCAAAACCAAAGATCTTGTACTTTTAACGGCTCTGATAGTTTTATAAGTTCTTGACTCCAATCCATTATAGACTTGATTTTTCTGGGTTGAATCTATGTCAAATAAATAATTTCCCTTTTGCTTTAAAGCATAAGTTCTAGAGGCTATTGCTTGTGCTTTTAATGCTTCAATAGGCCATTTTGTTGGCATCTCTGAACCTACTACACTACTTAGGTACTTTTCTATTCCTAAAACATTTACTACCAATATTTCAGAATCAAGTACAAAGAGATTAATCTTACCAGAAAATCTCTTCTGACCTACCCATATACCTCTTCCATCAGAAGATCTAACTTGAAATTGTTGATTACTTTTTAAGTCATATTTTTTTTGTTTATTTTTATCAAAATATAAAATTTTTCTATTTTTCTCATTTTTCAAAGTTAAGCCTTTTATTTTTTTTCTTGAAAAAAATTTCCCTTCTATAGTTAAAGGAATTGATCTATCAGATCTGATCCTTAAATTATTATTTTTTGATATCAAAACTCTAATTATTGGCTCTCTAGATGCAAAAACACTGTCACTCTGAAATAAACAAAAAAATAAAATACTAATCAGACAACATTTACTATAAATATTTTTAAATTTAAGTATCACTTTGTTTAAAAACAAATGCCTAATTTGCTTAAGTTTGACTAAAAGTCTAGATTTAATCCAGATATAAAAATAAAAATATAATAAATAAGTGAATATCACCTTCTTAGGAACAAGCTCAGGAGTCCCATCTTTAACGAGAAATGTTTCTGCCCTAGCACTTAAATTATCACAGTCATCAGAAGTTTGGCTTTTTGATTGTGGAGAGGGAACTCAACATCAAATAATGAAAAGCAATATTAAATCTTCACAAATCAAGAAAATATTTATTACGCATATGCATGGAGATCATATTTATGGTTTGCCTGGACTTCTGGCTACCTTAGGCTTATCAGGTAATAGTAAGGGAATTGAAATTTATGGTCCTTCAGAGTTGCGAAGTTTTATAAATTCTGCACTTAAAAGCAGTTTTTGCAAATTGTCGTTCCCATTACATTTTGTGGAAGTTGAAAATTTTGCCTCAAAAAATAAAATTATATTTGAAAACGACAAAATAAAAGTAAATTGCGCCTGCCTTAAACATAAAATACCTGCTTATGGTTATCGAGTGAGTGAAAAAGATAAGCCAGGCATATTTGATATCAAAAAAGCAGAGTCACTAAAAATAGCCCCTGGACCAATTTATTCAGAACTGCAAAAAGGTAAAAAAGTCGAATTGGCGGATGGTAGGAAATTAGATGGGAAAGAATTCTGTGGACCTCCTAGAAAGGGTGAAAGTTTTGTTTATTGCACTGATACAGTCTTTAGCGAATCAGCTGTTTCACTATCAAAAAATGCCGATTTACTCGTACATGAATCGACTTTTTCGAAGGAGGATGAAAGCATGGCCTACGAAAAATTACATTCCACAACAATCATGGCTGCCAAAACAGCATTATTATCTAATACAAAAAAATTAATTATTACTCATTTAAGTCCAAGATATACCAATAAAAATGCAATTACGCCAAGTGATTTGCTTAAAGAGGCTCAAAAAGTTTTTCCAAATACACAGCTTGCAAAAGATTTTCTAACGGCAGAAATAAAATAAACTGCAACAGTTCGTGAGAAGAAGAGTCGTAAATGACCAACCCATGGAATAATAGTCTTAGGTTTTCTATATTGATGTTGATCGAAATGGTTTCTATGTTTTCATCACTACATAAGTCTTTTAAAAGACTATTAATTTTTCTTCCTTTAATTATTGGTTTACTTACTAATCCAATCTCTGCAAACGCTCTCTATCCTAGCGATCCCTCATCAGTTGACGTACTAAAAGATGATCTCCACGGTGCTGACCTTCATAATACTGAATATGTTAAATATGATTTATCTAATCAAGATTTAGGAGAAGCTAATCTTCAAGGCGCATATATGAGCGTAACAACTGCCAAAAACTCTAGTTTCAAGGGAGCCAATATGACGGACCTCATCGCATATGCAACACGCTTTGATAATGCTGATTTTACAGATGCAAATCTTACCAATGGTGAGCTAATGAAAAGTGTTTTTGATGGAGCAATTATTGATGGAGCAGACTTTACTGATGCAAATCTTGATCTATCTCAGAGAAAATCATTATGTGAAAGAGCTATTGGAACTAACTCACAAACTGGAGTTAATACAATTGATAGTCTTGAATGCACTGGCTTAAAAGGTTACATGCCTCCCAAGCCAAAAGCATAATATTTAAAACTAACTAACTTCAGAAGGGAAGATATTACCAGGCTCTTTTGAGTCTGGTTTTTTGCTGTACCACCATTCTTGTATATCAGAAGAAAATTTCTTTGAAAAGAGAGTTATAACTGTCTCAACAGGTTTTGATCCAGGCTCCAAAATCTTTACTGAGTAAGATGGGCATTTTCTTGAAGCCATATCAGCAACGAACCTAGACCCTATTCTTCTCCAACTAGGCTCCTTACTTCTCCAAGCAAGCCTTGAGCAGGGCCATGGTAACTCTTCCCTATCGTAAAGTCTGCAGCATGGTCCTATTACCTTATAACTGTACTGACCTCCATAACTTGATTGGACACTGCCAGTTTTGAAAAATTCAAATTTATTCATTTACAAAAAAAGCCACCTTCATAGAGGGTGGCAGAGAAATAATAAATAATCAACTTAGAAAAGTTAATTTTTTATAATTAGTACAATTCTTCCTCGGCATGAGTTGTAATTGTTACGTCAGAGGTTGGATAAGCAACACATGTAAGAACAAAACCAGCTTCTAATTGGTCATCATCCAAGAAACTTTGATCTGATTGATCAACACTACCTGAAGTAACTTTTCCAGCACATGTAGAACATGCTCCAGCTCTACAGGAATAAGGAAGATCGATACCTTGTTCTTCAGCCGCGTCAAGGATGTACTGGTCATCAGGTACCTCAATAGTTGAATTGAGACCTTCACCTTCGCTGATGAGTGTAACTTTGTAAGAAGCCATTTAAATAAAAAATTGTTGGTAATTAATACCTATCAATTACATTTTTAACATCGATTAGGTCGATATGTGAGATTTTGAAGTAAAAAATGACACAATAAAATGTATGAAAGAGTATCTATAAGAAAAACTTATACTTAGGTTGGATCTCTGGTTTTTTGAGCAGAAATGCATGCCCAATCTTTTCTAGTTGATACATCCAATAATTTCAAGTCATTCTGAATTATTATTTTTATAATTTCGTCTTTTTGTGAATTCAGAATTCCACTGAAAATAACTTCGCCATTGTTTCTCAAACACTTGTAAATATTGGGAATCATTTCTTTTATTACTTCAGCAAGAATATTACATAAAACAAAATCAAATTGTTTGAGTTGATTTTTTAAAATCACCTCATTAAAAGATCCCAAATATGTATTTAAGTTATTTAAATTACCGAAATTTAGTTGAAAATTAGAGTTAGTTGAATTTATAGCTAAATAATCATTATCCACTGCACACACCTCTTTAGCACCAAGTAATCTTGCGGCGACACTCAAAATCCCGCTACCACTACCAATATCTAATACCTTTTTATCAGCAAATAAAATATTCTCCATTTTTTCCAGGCAAAGATAAGTTGAAGGATGACTCCCTGTACCAAAGGCTGCTCCAGGATCAATTTTTATGATTTGTTTATCTTTAAATTTTTCATTTAGATTTATCCAACAAGGCAGTATTAAAAAATGATTTCCTACTAATTCAGGCGCCCAAAATTTCTTCCAGCTTGTTAACCAATCCTCCTCTTTAATAATACTCCAGTCAAAAAATTGATTCTCAAGGACATTAATGTTTAGAAGTTTGCTTATTATTTTTTCAAAACTACTTCTAGAACTCTTGCCCCAATTATCGATTGGAAGCCATATATTCACTTCTTTTTTATTTTCATTTTTATTTAAATATTCAAATGAAAAACTAAATATTTCCAGATCATTTAATTTCCAAATAATAATTTCTTCAGAATCACTTTCTATCAGGAAAGTTAGTTTATACCAATCTTTGGTTTCCATATAATTAGGACAAGCCTCTTCACAAAGTAACTGGATTAGCGTTGGTAATCCCGTCTACTTCAATAATGGTATCAAGCAACTTATTAGGTATTGGATCATCGATACTTAGCACCATAACAGCTTCCCCTCTAACAATTTTGCGTCCAACTTGCATTGAGGCAATATTTACATTGTTGCTTCCTAATAAAGACCCCAGCTTGCCAATAATGCCTGGCATATCTCTGTGCCTAGTAACCAACATATATCTGCTTGGCGATACATTAACTGGGTATTGATCAATACTAATAATTCTTAATTCCCCATCAGCAAAAATGCTTCCTGCTACGCTATGGTCGCCATTATCTCCATAAGTGGTCAACTGAAGCGACCCACTAGCAAATTCAGGCCTTGCTTCATCTTTATTCTCGACTATTGAAATACCTCTAGAATCTGCTTCTAGAGAAGCATTCACATAATTAATCCTATCTCCCAAAGCTTTACTTAGAAGGCCTTTTAGACTAGCTATTATTAATGGCTGGGAAGGATGTTGAACAAATTCACCTTGAAGCTTTACTTCTAGTTTCTGTATCTGTCCACCCGAAAGCTGGCTTATAAGCAGACCCATTGTTTCAGCCAACTGCAAATGAGGTTTTAGACTATCCATGATATCAGGGCTCAAACCTGGGATATTTACTGCAGTTCTAGCAGATAAACCAAGCAAGACATCTCTTATTTGTTCTGCAACATCAACAGCTACATTTTCTTGTGCTTCCCGAGTAGATGCTCCTAAGTGAGGGGTAAGAATAAGATTCTTTTCAACCTTCAAAAGTGATGAATTAGATTCCAACGGTTCTTTTGAAAAGACATCTATTGCAGCACCTGCAATCAATGATTTATTTAAAGCTTCTGCTAATGCCTCTTCGTCAATTAAGCCTCCTCGAGCACAATTAATTAATTTTGCGCTACTTTTCATACTTTTAAGGACATCTATATTTACCAAATTCTCTGTCTCTGGTGTGCGAGGCAAATGCAAAGTTACATAATCGGATTGTTTGAATAATTCCTCTAATTCAGATAGTTTAACTTGTATTTGTTGAGCTCTTTCAATTGAGACAAAGGGATCATATCCGTAAACTTCCATTCCCAATGCATTAGCAACTTTCGCTACATGAGCACCAATTTTTCCTAAACCAACTACACCTAATTTTTTCTTGTAAAGCTCATTCCCAACAAATTTCTTTCTCTCCCATTTACCTAGCAACGTACTACTATTAGCAACTGGAATATGTCTAGATAAGGCCAACATCATAGCTATAGTATGCTCAGCAGCAGCTATCGTGTTACCCCCTGGAGAATTAACTACAAGAACTCCTTTTTGCGTAGCAGCCTTAACATCTACATTGTCGACTCCAACTCCTGCTCTTCCGATAATTCTCAGTTTACTTGAAGAGTTAATAATTTCTTCAGTTACTTGAGTACCAGAGCGAATCATTAAAGCATCATAATCTCCAATAATGGAAGCCAACTCAGATTCTGAGATTCCTATCTTCTGATCAACCTGAGCAACTTGTGAAAGAATATCGATTCCTGTTTGATCAATTGGATCTGTAATGAGAACTTTTGTCATTTAAGATTGGTTCTTTAATCTTTTACTTTAACTTAATCTATAGTGTATGTATCTTATTTTATTAATTTGAATAACACACAAACAGTTGAGGATTGAAATTTGACAAAAAGTATTGTGATATTTGAAGACCTCGATAAATGTTTCCAGCTATTTGATGTTTTCCAAGAAAAATCAGTAATGCTCTCTGAAGCTATTTTGATCCCACCAATAAGTGAAAAAATAACATCAGAAGAAACCGAATTACTAAATGCAAAAGCAAATATTTTATTCAAATCTCAAAATTTTGAGGATATTAGAATTTTAAATCCTAAACTTGATAGAAAGATTAGACAAAAAAATATGAGTAGATGGCTAATGCCATTTGGTTTTATAGCTGGAATAGCTTTTTCTAATATGACAAATTTATCTACCTTCAGCATTCTTGGTTTGAATAACATCGGTGAATCATTAATTGGAGGTCTCTTAGGAATGGGTTCAGGTTATTTAGGAAGCATTGTTTCTTCTGCAAGTATCAACATCAATAGAAATAAAGAGTTGAGATCAATTATTAATTTTAATAAAGAGGGTAAATGGCTTGTTCTACTTGAAAATCAAATTGGAGCTGAATTACCATGGGCTTTGATAAAACAATCAGAAGCAAAAGATGTAATTTTTTTAGAAGGCTAAATGATTGACTTAAAAGAAATCTTAATAAATTCAAACTACAAAAAAGAAACTGAGGAATTAATAAATATTGCTAACTTAGCTTACAAACACTGGGAAACTTATTGGACTGGGTTTAAATCAACTTATGTTTGCGAAGAGATTTTAAAAGATTTTGAAAATTTAAGTGATTTCAAATTTTTTATTTATGGAGGATTCTCCTCTTCTCAAAGATCTAGGATAGCTTGCTTTAGAGGAGATAATATTCCTGAAGAGGATGTGCTAATAAGTAATTTTCCAGCTCAAGGAATAAAAATTAATGGAAATTTTTTATTTGATAATGCTACACAAGACGACTTTAGATCCCTCTTACTTGAAAATGGGGTTAATCAAATAAAAGTTGGAGATATATGGACTATTGGCGATAGGGGAGCACAAGGGATAATTGATAATTCAGATATTAAGCATCTAGATGAAAAGATTTTTTATTTGAGAGACGTAAAAGTAAAAGTTAATGTAGTAGGTATAGATGAATTACAAATACCTTCTGGAAGATCAAAAAAACTTGTCAATACAGTAGAAGCTTCAACGAGATTAGATGCTATAGCTTCAGCTGGGTTTAGGGTATCACGAACCAAAATCATTGAAAGGATAGAAAATGGAATGCTCAGATTAAATGGAAGCAAAGTTAATAAGCCAACTATTAATCTAAAAATTGGCGACAAACTAGAACTTGAAAATAAAGGATTTATCGAAATTCTAAATTTAGAAATAACCAAAAGAGAAAGATGGAAAGTAAAATTACTTAGAAAATGAAACGCAACCTGCTATTTTCTTATAAGGGGGATTAAAAATTCTTCAGTTTGGGCGATTAGCTCAGTGGTAGAGCACTACCTCGACACGGTAGTGGCCACTGGTTCGAATCCAGTATCGCCCATTAAAACTTTTGACAACCCAGGTTATATCCACAGAAAATAATTTCATTTTTTAGATTGTTAATAAAGATGAAACTTAATCAAATAATTAATCTACATAAGGGTCTCACTGCATTTGTAGTTATAGGTCTTATGATTTTTTTTGATAATTTTACGATAGCTCCCTACGTTTATTTAGCTCTGCATGGTACTTATGGATTACTTTGGCTTCTAAAAGAAAAGATTTTCCCAGATCCTTATTTTAAAGAAAAAATCAATTTTTTTACTTCAGTTACTGGTTTTATTTTCCTTGGAAGTTACTGGGTAGCTCCCTTCATTCTTATCTCATCTCAGAAATCTGTTCCAAATATCGTAATAGCCTCATCTGTATCTATAAATATAATTGGTGTGTTTCTACACTTTGCTAGTGATGCCCAAAAATATTTTTCTCTTAAATTAAAAAAAGATTTAATTAAAGAAGGATTTTTCAAAAATATAAGGAATACAAATTATTTAGGAGAAATACTAATTTATCTATCATTCGCCATACTTTCAATGAGTTTCATTCCATTAGTAATTCTTGCAATATTTTTCTTTATAGTTTTTCTACCAAGAATGATAAAAAAAGATAAATCGCTCTCAAAATATGATTCATTCGGAGAATACAAAAAGAACAGTGGTCTTATATTGCCTAAATTAAATGTCTGATAACAACTTACCCAGTTGGAGGCAAGATTTAAAATCTGCTAGAAAAAAAGAGGGCAAATCACCCTCTAATAGATGGATACAGCTTGCAACAGTCAGCGAAGAAAATAATCCAAGATTAAGAACAGTTGTTTTCAGAGGATGGCATAAAGTTAGTTCAATGATTATTTTTACAGATAGAAGAAGTGAAAAAATTGGGCATTTAAAATCTAACCCTAATGCAG
>CACGJI010000004.1 GCA_902573335.1 uncultured Synechococcaceae cyanobacterium
GAAATCCATCTCCATCAGATAAATTTGCAAAAATTTCTCTAAAATGTTTATCAACTTCTGTAAATGCTTGCATAAAAGCCTCCTGACGCATAGTAGATACAGTTTCTATTCTCAGCAATAATTCGGATCTTTCATTAGATAGAATTTCTAATTTTTCTCGCAAACCATTTAATCTCTCAATTAATTCTTCTAGTTCATCAAGAGCCAACATATTAACAGGTTCTAAGCTTTGTAGTTTTGTATTTATGATCGAAATTTCTGATTGCAAAGATTCAAGACTCTTCCCTTCATATTCTCCAAACTCCGGGGAAGGATTAGGTAGATCTTTTTTATAATTTTCTAATTTTATTTTCTCGCTCCTCATCTCTTCTTTAAGAGAATGCATATCCCTTTCAAGATATTCAAGCTTCAACAGATAGTTATTATATTCTTGCCTTTTATTTGAAATTGAAGAGTTCAATTCATCTCTTTTCCTTCTCAATAAACCTAAATCCTTTTCTAGAGAATTTTTTTGATTATCGAGATCTAAAAGCTCTTTTTTAAATTCATCTCTTTTATCTATCCATTCACTATGAGCAATTGCGAGTTGTTTAATAGATTCCTGCAAGTTTTTTTCTTGTAGCAAAGTAATTTTTAATGAATTATTGATGCGCTCCTTATTTAAAGCAAATTGATTCTTTTTATCTATTAATGTATCTCTCTCCTTAATAAGTAATTCAAGTTTTTTATCAAGATTATTAAAATCGTTATTAAAAGCTATTAATGATGATTTTTTATTTTTTTCATAATTTGCCTTTTGAATGGTTTGTAATTGATCAGCCTTATCATGATAAGGCTTCAATTCACTTTTTAAATGATCTAAATCGTTTACTAGTAAATTATTAGCTGTATCAAGTTTATTTAATCTCGATTTACATTCCTCAATTCTTTGCGAGACAGCCTTAAGAGAATCTTGATTGACCTCAATTTCTGTATTAAATGAGGCACAATCCTCAATTATTTGACTGTGGTTAGAATTTAATTTACTAAGTCTATTATTTTTTATTATCAAATCATTATTTGACTCTTTTAAAGCTTCTTCGATAACTAATAATCTTTCTTTTATGGGACTAGAATCATCAATATCATTGTGAATTCCAAACCTATAAGCCAAATCTTTATTTAACTTACTGCCTCCTGTAATAGCGCCACTTGTTTCTAATAATTCACCACTTAAGGTAACCAACCTATTTTTTTGTGTAGATAACCTAGCTGAGGATAGGTCTGAAAAAACCAAAGTATCTCCAAAAACATATCGAAAAACATCTGAATAGACTTCATCAAAAGTAATTAGATTAATAGCCTTATCAATAAATCCATTCTCCCTGTTATTTTCAAATCTTGAAATTACATAATTCTTTTTTTGACTTTTAATTCTATTTAAAGGTAAAAAAGTTAATCTTCCCGCTTTCTTCTTTTTAAGAATTTCAATTGCTTTAGCAGCAATATGATCATTATCAACAACAATTTGTCCTAATCTATTTCCAGCAGCAATTTCTAATGCATATCTATTTTTTTCACTGACCTCTCCAAGTTGAGCTACATAACCATGTATACCCTCTAACCCTGCTTCTAAGAGAATTCTGAGAGCATATGAACCCCTAGATTCGTTTAAAGCTTCCTTCCTGCTTTCGAATCTAGATAAATCCTTTTCAAGCCTTAATTGCTCGTTATTTAGCCTTGATTTGGTTTTAATTAATAAATCAATTTCATTTTTTAAAGAATTAATTTCTGCACTATTACTTGCCAAGTTTTTATTCTTTCTATCGGATGTCTCTTTTTTTCTTTGATTTCCCTCAAAAAGTTTCTGCTTTTCTAACTCTAAGGAGTCGATCTGAGACAATATCTCATCTTTTTGAATATTATTTTGAATGGTTTCTTCTTCAATTTTCCTTTTTTTTATTTCCAAAGGATTAATTTGATTTTTTATACTTTCAAGCTCAGCATTTAATTTGATACTTTGTTTTGAGAATTCTCCAGATTCTCCAGCCGCATCAGAAAGTTTTTTTCTGGATAGTTTGTGTTTTAGAGTGAGATCATCAATTTGCAAGTTCAATTGATTTAAAAAATTATCATCGAAATTTTCTTGTCTCATCTTTTCTGACTCGATATTCCTCTTAGAAATTGCAATTTCATCTCTCTGGTTTTGTAATTTAATACCTTCTTCTTTATTCAGACTTGATATCCTATCAAGTTCTCTCAAGCTAGAATTAATACTCCCAATATCAGAATTTACTTTTATCAATTTATCCTCTCCTTTCTCCTTAAGCTCATCAACAAGTATTTTCAAAGCATCTTCTAAGACTGATATTTCTTTACTAATAGATTCTTTTTGTTTATGAAATAAAATTTTATTTTTTTCAATTTCACTTTCTTTTTTTTCAATAGCTTCAACATGCTTTACTTGTTTTTCAAAAATAAGAACTTTCTCAAGTTCCATTATTTGTAATAGTTTTGCCTTTAACTCTTTATATCGCTTTGCTTTTTCACATTCTTTTTCAAGCTTATTTTTAATAGATTGCAATTCATTTTCTAAAATTTCACATCTTTCTTGTCTTTCGAAAACGTCATTTAATTTTGCATTAGTTTGTTCTATTCTTGTATCAAAAAGTGCGACTCCTGCTAATTCATCAATAAGATTTCTCCTCTCCTTATTATTCATTGATACAATTCTTGTTACATCGCCCTGCATAACAACATTGCTGCCCTCAGGATCAACACTAATATCCCTTAATATTCTCTGTATTTGTTGCAAAGTACATTGTTTTCCATCAGAAGTATAAGTAGAAGCATAAGAACCACCTGGCATAAGCCTTAATTTTCTAGAAACTAACCATTCTTTTTGACCTTTATTAAGGGCAATTTCTTCTTCTTCTAGTTCCAAAGGCGGAAGGTCCTCTCTAGGAGACCAATCTTGAATATTAAATTTTACCGATACAGATGTTTCTGATGACTTACCCTCTTTAACTTTGGAGTTATTTATTAGATCTGGTAATCTTTCAGCCCTCATCCCTCGACTATTAGCTAGACCTAAACAGAATAAAATTCCGTCTAAAATATTACTTTTCCCAGAACCGTTAGGACCCGTAACCACCGTAAAACCTTCTTCAAGAGGAATTTTTACATTTCCCCCAAAAGATTTAAAATTCTCAAACTCGACCTGATTGATATGTACCAATCTCAAGTCTCAATAGCTAAATAAGAATAACTAATATGCAAAAATTCTCAATAGAAATATTACGTTTATTTATAAATGTATATTAATAATTTTTGCTCAATCGGCAAAAATTAGCCGAAATTTCAAATAAACCATAAAGAAGTTCTCCATCCAAAATGAATCTATAATATTCAGAGTCAAATTTATCAGAAACGTTTTTAAATATTCCATGATCAATTCTTTTTACAAACCCTCTATTATCAGAAAGTTCGTGTTCTATCCTGGATAGCCATACAAGTCTATGATTTGGCTGCTTATAAATTTCTATTGAAGCTTGATTTAATAGAGGTAGTTTTAAAAATTTCCAAGTTAAACAATCTATTCCATTTTCAACAAGAAAATCATAATGAATATTTACAGAGTTAGCAAAATAAACTTTATGTTCAAGCAAAACCCATTTATTCATTATCTAGTTGATAAATAAATCAAATCTATTTTCAAAACAAAGTTGAGATAAAGATATATTTTCTTACAGATGGTTCCTGTTATTTAATTACTTGCATCAGGAACAAATCGTAAAGCAATGAATAGCAAACTTCCAGCTCCTGCAATAGCTGCAGCTACTAATCCAAAATCTGTAGGGATTGTGCGAGATGCAAAAATTAATGATGCAAATGTAATATCCATGATGAAATTTAAACTCATTTAATAAATTCAGTAATAGCTTAACAAAACCTTCTTACAGAAAAGAGTAGATAAATAAAATGTAAATAAACTTTTATATGTTTTTATTCTATATAAATCGAACAATTCTTTAGATAAGGGTTCCAAATTAAGAAAATAGGGTCTAATCTTAAAATAAATAAGTTTAAATAATGGAGACTTACCATCCTCCCGAAGAAGTAAAAGAAAAAAAAGATAACTCTGATCTTCCTGAAAAAGAAGATATCTCAGAAAAATGGTTACTTGAAAAAATTGACAGTCTAATACCTTTAATAAAAGAAAAATGGCCTAACATTGCACAACAAACCCTTCAAACCACAAAAGGGAGTATTGATGATTTAGTTGAAGTGATAGCCAGCCATAGTGGAACCTCAGCAATTGGAATAAAAAGCCAACTATTTGAAATTATTGATTCTATAAGAGAAAACAATTGGGAAATATCAGAAAAAATTGAGCCTATAGAAAGTCAATTAGAAGAATTATTAGAAGAACTGAACAATACACTTAGACCCAAAATAGAAAGTCCAATAAGAAAAAAACCACTATTATCTATTGCTATTGCGGCTGGTATTGGTTTACTAATAGGAACTCTCCTAAACAGCGGCAGAAAATAATATGGAAAAACCCAATAATAAAAACTTTGCAAATACAGCTTCTAGAATTTCGGCTATCGCAAGTTCAGTAATGGATTTACACGTCAGAATAGCTCTTCAAGAAGTGGATAGAGAAAAAAGAAGATTAATTAGTGGTGGAATATTTCTGGCAATTGGAAGCACATTACTATTATTAGTACTAATTTGCATTCATATTATTTTTTATCTTTTTCTAAAAAATTATAATAACTGGAATATTGAATATAATTTATTGCTAATAATATTGATCGATTTATTTCTTGCAGGCTTAAGTTTGAAGCTTGGAGGAAAATTAGCCAAAGGACCATATCTTCCTCAAACATTAGAGGGTTTAGGCAAGACAACAAAGGCCGTTTTAGGCAAAAAATAAATTACCTAATTAAATACTTTATCCACCTACAATCTATCCCCCCATTACTAACAGGAATTTTCAATGAAGATTTCATTTTCAAATATTTTGTTAGTTTTGGATTTCCACTTAGAAGCCAAAATTCCCAACCTGAAAAATTATTCTTTAGGAAGATTCCCATTTGTTCATATAAACAAATCAATTCATTTTCATCGCCTAATTTTTTGCCGTATGGAGGATTACATATGATAATCCCAGGTGTACAAGTTAATTGGAGTGCTAAAAAATCATTATTTATAAGCTCAATATAATTTTCGAGTCCAGCTAATGATATGTTTACATTCGCCTGCTCAAAAACCTTTTTATTAATTTCACACCCTATTATTGTTGGTAATTTTTCATAATTTATAATTTTATTTTTTGCCTTATTTTTTTCATTAAGATAAATATCTTTCCTAAAGTCCAACCAATTCTCAAAAAGATATACTTGATCAATATTTATGGGAACTCCAAGGAATTGGTTGACTGCCTCAATTAAAAAAGTTCCTGAGCCACACATAAAATCTATTAATGGAACTTTGCCATTCCATTGAGTCATATTTATCAATCCAGAAGCTAAATTTTCTTTTAATGGAGCATTTCCAATTGCGGGTCTATAGCCTCTTTTGTGTAAGCTTTCTACGCTGCTTTGAAGACTGAGAATTGCTTTATTGTTATTTAAATGCAGATGAATTATAAAATCAGGATTATCTAGAGAAATATTTGATCTTTTATTCCAAACTACCTGTTGCAAATCAGTTATAGAATTTTTTACTTCAAGAGCAGTGAAATGAGTATGACTTAAAGAAGATGTTCTCCCAGTTACTTGAACATTAAACGTTTTATCAAAGTGCAACCAATTTAACCAATCAAATGAATCTCTAACCCCCGCATATAAAGATTGCTTGTCATAGCAATTAAAACTTGCAATTTCTCTATAAAAACGAAAAGCTAATCTGGAATAGAAATGAACTCTATAAAAAGTTTCAAAATCACATTCAAAATTAATAAATCTTTTATAAGTATTAATATTAAAGCCGCCTAAATTTGAAATTTCTTCTGCTAAAGATTTCTCTAGTCCCTCCGGAGATGATGCCACTACATTCATATACGATAAAACTTAATAAAAAAACTATTCAATAACCATTTTGCCTGTCAGAATATAAATGTCCAATTGGACTAGGTGATCTCAACCGATGTTTCGGACAGCGGTTCGATTCCGCTCAACTCCACTGTTTGGGGTTGTAATGGTTTCGACGGGGCATAAGGAAGGTGACTGAAGCCGGCTCGGTTAGAGCAAAAACACAAATGCTAACAAAATCGTTAGTTTCTCCCGTCAAACAGCACCAGTTGCTGCTTGATCCTAAAGGAGATGGGGTTATATCAGCCTTATCAACCAAATGATACGAGGAGTCTGGAAGGACTCCACTTTTTTTAAATAACTAAGAAGTTGTAATAGATAATTTATTAGTGTGTAAATATTGCTGCAAATGCTTGTATTAAAAAGATTTTATTTATTTTTTTAAGTATAAATACTGAGAAGATAAGTTTTAAATTAATTTATCTTATTAAAAACTAATCTTGCAAAATGGAATCTAATAAAAAACTGAATTACTTGATATTAAATCTCAAACCAAAAATTATTAGATTCACTGGCGAAAAATTTCCCAATGAACTATGGAATAGTGGTTATCAAATTAAAAAAAATAAAAAAATATCTAGCTAAAAATTTAATTAGATACTTGAAAAAGGATTTTTAGGCATTTTTTTTAAACATTTTTTTGAAAATTCCTGAATTACTTTAAATTCACTTTTATTTAAATTCCACTTAAACACATTCGATACATCTATAACTTGAGATTTTTTTCGCATTCCAACGAGTGGAATAGCTCCTTGATAACAACACCAATTAATTGCTACTTGCGCTTGGGAAACTGATCTTTGATTTGCAATTCTTTTTAAACACCTCCGCAATTCATATGTTGGTTTTTTATAGTTTTCAAATAATGCATTGCGAATAAAACTTTTTTCTTTATTCTCTTCTTTATCTGGATCAATACAAAGTATTCCAAAGGACAAAGGACTATAAGCAAAGAAATCAATATTATTTTCTTCGCAAATTTTTTTTACCTGATATTGTTTTCCTAAATCGGGAGCAAGCAAAGAAAACTGTATCTGAACACTCTTTAGGCTCTGATCTCTTTTTGCCAAGAAATTAATTAATTTCATCAATCTTTTAGGGCCTATATTTGATAAGCCTATTTGAAAATCAAAGCCTTCATCTTTTAAATCGCAAAGATTATTCAACAGCCCTAATTCCTGCCAAGGATTGTATATTGCTGTTGACCAATGTAATTGCACTATATCTAATTTGTTATTAAGTCTTTCTAAACTTTTCAAAAAAGGTTTATTAAAACCTCTGTTACCTATTCTCCAGGGATAAGGTGCAAGTTTGGTTGCTACTTGAATTCTTTTTTTCTTTGCTGAAGGAGTATTTAGTAAAAATTTTCCTATCAACAATTCACTTCTACCCTGAAGATTCCCAGTACCGTAAGAATCTGCAGTATCAATTAGATCGAAACCTCTTCGTAACGCTTCATTATATGTCTCACGTAAATCATCGTCATTTGTAGATTGGTAATTCCAGAAAAGCTTATTCCCCCAAGACCACGTTCCTAATCCAATTCTTTTCTTCACTAGCCAATTTAAATAAGGAACTTTATAAGGTTATCTAAAAATATTAACTTCTTTAAAATATTTCAAAAAATAAGTTTTAAAGCATTAAAAATCAATTTCTCTTGACATTAACAAATTATTCTCCAAAGTAAGAGAAATAAAAAGAAAAAATTGTTCATTACCGTTTGCGGGCAAAAAGGGGGTGTGGCCAAGACCTGCACAAGTATTCACCTTGCTAGTGTTTGGCATTCTGAAGGTAAAAAAGTTTGCATAGTCGATGCCGACAAGAACAGATCTGCTTTAGCATACGCATCAAGAGGCAATCTTCCATTTCCAGTTTTCCCCGTCAGTTCAGCTGCTAAAGCATCAAGATCATCAGAAATTGTAATAACTGATGGCCAAGCTAGCAGTGATCAAGAAGAACTTAAACACTTAGCGTATGGTTCAGATTTAGTTATCTTACCTACAACTGCAAAAGCAAGATCAGTAGAATTAACTGTTGAACTAGCTAATTTATTAAGTAACTTAAAAGTTAACCATGCAGTAGTAATAGTAAAAGTTGATTTTAGACAGCAAAAAGCAGCACAACAAGCCAAAGCAGCTCTAGAAAATTTTGGTTTGTATGTTTTTGATACATTTATACCCTTACTTTCAGCATTTGATAAAGCAGAAGCCTCGGGCAATGCTGTATTTGAAGCTGTAGACGATTTAGGTAGATCAGATCCTCGTCGAATGACGGGCTGGTCTGCTTATTGTTCAATTGCCTCACAAATTCCATGCCTGATTTCGAAGCCCTCATCCGACACCAACAACTTAAACAACCAACAACCAATCAGCGCTTAAAAGTAGTTGATTCTCCTAATTTTGAAGAAGAAAAAAACGAAGAAGCAATAATTAGACAATCTGGATTATTAGTTAATTTTTTTGGAGGTTTTATAGGCTCTGTAATTGGAACTTTAACAATACTGTTTCTTTATATAAATGAATATCTACCATTAGATTTACTCAATCTTAAGTAGTAAATTCGATATTAATATCTATATAATCGATAAAACTTTGCTATCACTATGTTTTACTTCAGCAAAAATATCAGATTTTTTTCCAATAGGAAACTAAAAAAAATTGCAGATTGTTTAATCATAGTTACTCAATACATTTGGATATTTTTTAGTTATAAGAACAATTCAGCGATGAAATTTTAAAAGTATGTGGATATGTAGAGTTATATTAATGTTATAACAATTTTTATTTCGCGAAAACCGTTGTCCTGCAATGGATTTGGATCAAGTCGTATATTCGCTATTGATTTCAACATACTTTTTAGAAAGATCGCATCCCCAAGCTGTGCCTTTCGATTCGCCAGAATTTAGATTAATCATAATTTTTACAATATCATCTACTAAATATCTACCTTTCATTCTGGACTTAATATAGTCTGTGACTTTTTGTGGATCATATTTATTTATCTTGCCGTTTTCCAAAATCTGAGCGTTTCCTATATACAAGTCAACGTCATTTAAATTAAATTTAACTCCAGAATTACCTGCAGCAGAAATGATTCGTCCCCAATTCGGATCACAACCATGTATCGCAGTTTTTACCAAGGAAGAATTACAAATAGATTTCGCGAGCATAATTGCATCATCTGTATTGTTTGCTCCTTGAACCAAAACTTCTAATAAACAATTTGCTCCCTCTCCATCCCTTGCAATATTTTTTGCCAAGTTCTGACATACTAAATCAATCCCTTGTTGGATAATTGGAAAAAACCTTTTTTCAATTTGCTCTCCTGCATTTATTCCAACAAAAGAATCATTTGTGCTTGTCTCTCCATCAACTGATATTGCATTAAAAGATTTTTTAACCGCAATAGCAATCATTTTATCCCATTCTTCTTTTTGAATACCAGCATCACAGGTTAGAAAAGCAAGCATTGTAGCCATGTTGGGGTAAATCATTCCTGAACCTTTTGCAAATCCTGCTATTTTTATTTTTCTACCTTGAATAATCGTCTCTATTGACACTTTTTTCAAAGTCAAATCCGTAGTTAAAATTGCTTCTGCTGCATTTTGAAAATTATTACCCTTTAAATCACTAACTAAATTCGGTAAATTTTTAACTAAATCATTTATTTGTATTGGAATACCAATTACACCAGTTGAGCACATTAAAACTTCTTCTTCTTTTATTCCTAAAAGTTCCGCAATCTTTCCTGTAGCAATCTGAAAATGTTGAATGCCAAGATTCCCTGTACATGCATTTGCTTGACCAGAATTAATTAGTATTGCCCTGACAAAACCTGAAGAAGTTTTAATCCTTTCCTCACAAATATCCACACAAGAAGCGCGAACTATTGATTGGGTAAACATCCCACTAAAAACACTTCCTTCTGGAGCGAGTATTAGTGCTAAATCTTTTTTATTAGAAGCTTTTAAACCAGCAGATATACCAGCAAAAAGGAACCCCTTGGGTGTTACCTTACTGTCATCAACAAACGACCAATTGGAATCTAACTGGCTCAAACTTTTTGGTATTTTAATCCATACTAACTACTCTTTAATACTAAAGAAACTAAGTAATTAGATTATTATTAATTATATGGATATTCTTCAAAAATCAAAAAACAACCAAAGAAGGATTGGTTTAACAGGAGGTATTGCAAGTGGGAAGACAACCATAACTAATTACATTAGAAAACATAAAAACATACCAATATTAGATGCAGATCATTTTTCAAGAGAATTAATCAAACCAAACACATATGGATATAAGAAAATTTTAGATTATTTTGGAAATAAAATTATTGATAATAAGAGCAATTCAGAAAAGGAAATAAACAGAAAACTTTTAAGGAACATTATTTTTAAACATTCAGCAAGCAAGGAATGGATTGAAAAACTACTTCACCCCTTAATTAAAGAAAGAATGATAGAAGAATGCAGTCAATACAGAAATAATCAAACTATAGTATTGGTTATTCCATTATTGTTTGAAGCAAAATTTGAAGATATTTGCACTGAAATATGGTTAGTTAAATGTCCTAAAGAATTACAAAAAAACAGACTTATCACAAGGGATAAAATTAGCGAAAAAGAGGCATATAAATTGATAAATTTTCAATTAAGTTTTGAAGAAAAAAGAAAATTTTCAGATATTATTTTAGATAATTCGGATGATCAAAATAAATGGATCAATACGATAAAAGAGCTTCTTTAAACTTTAGCTATTTAATTTTTCCATAAGAAGTTTATTTGCAAGTTTAGGGTCAGCTTTACCTTTTGTTCTTTTCATAAGTTGACCAACAAAAAAACCAAGTAACTTAGTTTTGCCATTTTTGAATGCTTGAACTTCATTGGGATGTTCATTTATAAGTTCATCAATAATTGGTAAAATACTTGAAGAATCAGATATCATTGCCAACCCTTTTTCTTCAACTAATTTTTTCGGAGAAATATTTTTTTGAATAAGTTCAGGTAAAATTTCTTTTGCAATTTTTCCACTAATTATATTTTTTGAAATCATGCTAATCATTTCAGCAAGATTTTCAGGACTAAGCTTTAATTCACTAAAACTTAGTTTGTTTGATTTTAAATAGCCCACAATATCACTTGTTACCCAATTTGAAGCTAGTTTGGCCTCGGCACCATTTGCTACTGTTTCTTCAAAAAAGTTTGCCATGCTTATTTCATCAGAAATTACTCTTGCATCATATGCAGACAACCCAAATTGACATACATATTTATTTCTTTTCTTTGAAGGTAATTCAGGTAGTTCTTTAAACCATATGTCTTGTTGGGCTTTTGTTATTTCAATTGGACCTAAGTCAGGATCAGGAAAATATCTATAGTCACTGCTACCTTCTTTCAATCTCATACTTTTCGTTAATTGCTTAGCTTCATCCCATAACCTTGTTTCTTGGAAAATTTTTCCTCCATTTTCATAAACTTCGATTTGTCTTGCTATTTCATAATCACAAGCCTTTTGAATTGCAGAAAATGAATTCATATTTTTTATTTCTACTTTGGTACCAAAAGGAGCATTAGGTCCTTTTCTAACTGAAATATTGACATCACAGCGTAATGAACCCTCTTGCATATTTCCATCTGATACTCCTAGATATCTAACTGTTCTTCTAATCTCTGAAGCATATTCAGATGCCTCTTTACCTGATCTAATATCTGGTTTACTTACAATCTCACAAAGTGCTATTCCTGCACGATTGTAATCAACTAAAGAATACTTAGAGCCAGCTAATCTATCACTTCCTGAATGGACTAGTTTTCCGGCGTCTTCTTCCATATGTAGCCTTTCTATTCCAATTTTTTTGATATAAGGTTCTTTGTCCTTCTCAATTATTTCAACCTCTAACCAACCATTTTCAGCAAGTGGCTCATCAAATTGTGAAATTTGATAATTTTTAGGCAGATCAGGATAAAAATATTGTTTTCTATCAAATTTACAATGTTCTGCAACGCTTAAATTTAATGCTAACGAAGTTTTTACAGCATACTCAAGAACAGTCTCATTCAAAACTGGAAGAGTTCCTGGTAACCCACAAACGACAGGATCTATATGCGTATTAGGTGCATCACCAAAAGCTGTTGACGCAGATGTGAATATTTTACTTTTCGTATTAAGCTGTACATGAGTTTCCAAACCAATCACAGCTTCCCAAGATTCCAAATTGTTCATTATCAAAAGTCTCTTTATTTATATTATTGGATATAAAGGAAAAGAAGACCAAAACACAAATAAAAATATTTATTTTTAAATGGCACAAGGAACCAAAAATTCAATATTAATAATTGGAGGTGGACTTTTAGGTTTATCTATTGCTTATGAATTTTCTAAAAATAACTTCAAAGTTTTAGTTTTAAGCAAAAACAGAAATGAATCAGCTGGATTTGTTGCTGCAGGAATGTTAGCTACTCATGCCGAAGGGCTCGAAGATGAATTACTAAAATTTGGCCAAGAAAGTCAAAATCTAATTCCAAAGTGGATAAAAAGTATTGAACAAGATAGTAATATTAAATGCGGTTTAAAAAAATGTGGCATAGTAGTTCCTTTTAAAAACAAAGAAGATCTTGAAAAGTTTCCTACTTATGAATATGGAAAATATTTAAATCACAAAGATCTTCAAGCAGAAATTAATGGAATGAATTCTATTTGGAAACATGGTTTACTTTTTGAACAAGATGGTCAAATAGATAACCGAAGAAGACTGATGCGTGCTCTTGAGAGAGCATGCTCCTTGCATGGAGTCGAATTTCAAGAGGGATCAGAAGTAGAGGATTTGACATTCGAAAAAAACAAAATTACAGGTGCAACAATTTTATGTGCCACTGGGGAAATAAAAAAAATTAACTGCGAAAAAGCAATTATATGCAGCGGTGCTTGGAGTAAAAAAATTTTTAATAAGATTCCAGTCTTTCCTGTAAAGGGACAAATGTTATCAATACAAGGTCCAACAAATTTTTTGAAAAGAGTTATTTTTGGTCCAAAAACTTATCTAGTGCCCCGTGATGATGGACTTATTATAGTTGGAGCGACAGTTGAAAAAGATTCCAAATTTAATCAGGGTAATACTCCTAATGGAATAAAACAACTGCAAGAAGGCATTCGCTCCTTATTGCCAGAAGCTATTAATTGGCCACAAATGGAACATTGGTGGGGATTTAGACCCTGCACACCAGATCTAAAACCAATAATTGGAAAATCAAAAATTGAAAATCTTTTTATAGCTACAGGACATTACAGAAATGGTGTTTTATTTTCTGCAATAACTAGTGATCTTCTTTTGAAAATAGTTCAAAATAAAAATCTCAAAGAAATAGAAAAAAGATTTTTAGAAAAATTTAGTTTAGATAGATTTGCGATTTAAATTTTAATTTTCAGATCGCCATTTCGAATCAGAAGTTTCCCACTCACATAATTCCTCTTCGTTAAACCATAGATCAATTTCAAATTTTGCTGTATCTTCTCCATCAGAACCATGAATAATATTCCTCCCAATATCAATAGCTAAATCACCTCTAATTGTTCCAGGCTCTGCTTCCAGAGGTTTTGTTGCTCCAATAAGTTTTCTAGCACTCAAAATAACTCCTTTGCCTTCCCACACCATCGCTACAACAGGACCACTTGAAATAAAGTCTACTAAATCACCAAAAAAAGGTCTTTCTCTATGAACTCCATAATGATTTTGAGCAAGATCTTTTGAGGGAATTAATTGCTTTAATCCAACCAATTTAAATCCTTTTTTTTCAAATCTACCAATAATCTCAGCAACATATCCTCTTTGAACTCCATCTGGTTTAATTGCAATAAAGGTTCTTTCTTTGGTCATTTAGTTAATAATCACTCTATGTATATTCAACTTTTGGGTGGTAACTTGGCAAGTAATCATTAAAATAAAAGATATTGTTTTGAGTTATTTTCAAAAACATTTATTAATCACTAAGAAATAAGTTGACCAATTTTGAGCCGAAAAAATTAAAGAATATTTGGACTATTGAAGATAGTATTTCAACTTACAACATAAACAAATGGGGAGATAAATATTTTTCCATAAATTCCAAAGGAAATATATCAGTCACTAAAGATATAAACTCTGAAAATAAGATTGATCTTTTTAAGCTTGTCAAAGAACTTAAAAGTAGAGAAATAAATCCTCCACTAATAATAAGATTTAATGACATCTTGAAAGATCGCATAAATGCATTACATGAGTCTTTTTTAAAAGCAATAAAAACCTATAAATATAAGAACATTTATCAAGGCGTTTTTCCTGTTAAATGTAATCAACAGAAAAATGTCCTAGAAAAAATAATAGAGTTTGGTAGTCAATGGAATTTTGGTTTAGAAGTAGGAAGTAAATCAGAACTATTAATTGGCCTTGCACTTCTTGAAAACCAAAATTCATTATTAATATGCAACGGTTATAAAGATAAGAAATATATTGAGATTGCTACTTTGGCCAGAAAACTAGGCAAAAATCCAATAATAGTTATTGAACAACGAGATGAGGTAAAAAGAATTATTCAAGCAGTTCAAGAACTTAACGCGACTCCATTAATAGGAATTAGAGCAAAGTTATCAAGCAAAAGTAGTGGTAGGTGGGGTAAATCTATTGGAGATAATTCCAAATTTGGATTATCAATCCCAGAAATTATGTCGACAATAAAAGAACTAAAAGAAGCAAATCTTATCAACGAAATGAAATTGCTCCATTTCCATATAGGAAGTCAAATAAGTGATATTGCTGTGATCAAAGACGCATTACAAGAAGCGAGTCAAATATATGTTGAGCTATGCAAACTAGGTGCCCCAATGCAATATATCGACGTTGGGGGAGGATTAGGGATAGATTTTGATGGAACTAAAACCTCCTCCAACACCTCTACTAATTATTCTCTTCAGAATTATGCAAACGATGTAATTGCAACTATTAAGGATTCATGTGAATTAAATAATATCAAGCATCCAATCATAATCTCAGAAAGTGGAAGAGCAATAATTAGTCATTGTTCAGTTTTAATTTTTAATGTCTTAGGAACAAGTCATGTCAGTTCCAAACTACAAATTTTTGATAAAAAAAATCAAAAATTAATAATTTCAAATTTACTTGAAACTTTCTATGCATTAAAAAAACTTAAAAATAAAAAAATAAATTTATCTCAAATAATTGAACTATGGAATGATGCAAAAAAGTTTAAAGAAGATTGCTTAGTCGCTTTTAGATTAGGATTTTTAAGTTTGGCAGAAAGAGCTTATGCCGAAGAACTTACTTGGGCTTGCGCAAAAGAAATTTCCAATAACCTGAATAATGATGAAATAAATCACCCTGATTTATCTGAAATCACAGAAACTCTTGCATCAACTTATTATGCAAATTTATCTATCTTTAAATCTATTCCCGATAGCTGGGCAATAAATCAGATTTTTCCAATAGTACCAATACATAGGCACTTAGAGGAGCCGTTCTGCAAAGGCAACTTTGCAGATTTAACTTGTGATTCAGATGGGAAGCTAAATAATTTTATTGATGATGGAAAAATTAAATCATTACTAAATTTACATAAGCCAGAGGAAGATAAAGATTATCTAATTGGAATTTTTATGACTGGAGCCTATCAAGAAGCATTAGGAAACTTGCACAATTTATTTGGTAGTACAAACGTTGTTCATATAGACATAAATCAAGATAATTCATATAAGGTCAAAAATATTATCAAAGAGGACAGTAAATCTGAAATTTTACAATTATTAGATTACAGTTCAGCTTCTTTGGTTGAATCTATAAGGATTAACACTGAATCAGCAATTGATCAAAAAAAATTAACTATTGAAGAAGCAAGGAAATTAATGGATCAAATCGAAATTAGTCTCAGAAAAAGTAGTTATTTATCAGAATGAATATCTAATGTTTTTTGCAAATAATTTTTAGCATAATCTAGTGCATCACTTAACTTATCAATATCTTTAGCACCTGCTTGAGCAAAGTTAGGCTTTCCTCCTCCACCTCCCGAACAAATTCTTGCAATCTCATTAATTAATTTACCTGCATGCAATCCTTTTTTTACTGCATCATCGCCTAAAGAAACTGCAAATAACAACTTTCTATTTTCTGGATTTGGTATTCCCCCAAGAATCACAATTGCTTTATTTCCCAAATGAGAAGTTAAATTAAGTGCTGCAGATTGCAAAGAATTCCCATCTAAGCCATCAATCTGATTTACTAAAATTGAAAAAGAATGCACTATTTCTGCGGATGATTTTATAGAAGAGTATTTAAAATATGCAATTTCATCTTTCATTTTTTGTATCTCTTTATTTTTATTAATAAGCTCTGCTTGCAAATTATTTACCCTTTCAAAAAGTTGATTAGGATTTGCTTTTAACAAATCACTTAGTTGATTTATTAAAGCATTTCTATCACTGAAATAGTCTAATGCTGATTGGCCTGATAATGCTTCGATTCTTCTGACTCCAGCTGAGATTCCTTCCTCACTAATTATTTTGAAAGAACCTAATTCGGATGTAGTTTTAACATGTGTGCCACCACAAAGTTCCATTGAGACTCCTGGTACATTAACAACGCGCACTTCATCATCATATTTTTCTCCAAACATGGCGACTGCGCCCTTTTCAAGAGCCTCACTCTTAGACATATTTTTTATTTCTAGGGAATGATTTTCCATAATCCAAGAGTTAACTAAAGTCTCAATCTTAGAAATTTGATCTTTAGAAATAGGATTAGAGGAATTAAAGTCAAATCGTAATTTATTAAAGGCTACTAATGAACCTTTTTGTCCAACACTTTCATTAACAACTGATTTAAGTGCAGATTGTAATAAATGAGTAGCTGTATGATTTGCAGCAGCCTTAGCTCTACTAGAGGAACTAACATTAGTCTTAACTTTTTGTCCAATAGTTAATATTCCTTTTTTGATCGTTCCATAATGTAAAAAAACATTTTTCTTTCGGATAACATTATCAACCAAGACCTCTACATCTTTTGAAAATATCGTTCCAATATCACCAACTTGCCCGCCAGATTCTCCATAAAAAGTTGTCTGATCAAGAACAATTAAAACTTTCTGACCTTCACTTGCTTGCTTAACTAATGTTGAATCCAAGAATATACCCTTTATTTCCGCTTCCGAAAGTAGTGAACTATAACCATTAAAAACAGTTTTGTTAAAAAGATCTATTTCTCGCTCTAATGATCCCTCTAATGTCAAATCAATATTACTTGAAGCAGCTTTAGCTCTCTCTTTTTGTGCATTCATTTCTTCTTCAAAACCCTTTACATCTACACTGACACTATTTTCTTCAGCAATTTCTACAGTAAGTTCTAGAGGAAATCCATAAGTATCATAAAGTTCAAAAGCTTTAAAACCAGAAATTAATTTCTGCCCTGAAGAAATTAACTCATCTAGCAATTTCTCTCCTCTTTCGAGAGTTTCCCTAAATCTTATTTCTTCAATTTTTATCTCATTCAAAATTAAATCATTATTATTTTTTAAATCAGGATAATTATTTTGCATTAAATTGATCCCGACAGTAGCAATATGAGGTAAAAATTCATTTGTTATACCTAATAATCTGCCATGTCTGACCATTCTTCTAATAAGCCTTCTTAATATATATCCCCTGCCGAGATTACTTGCTGCTACTCCATCAGAAATTAAATGAATAACGGCTCTTGTATGATCACTAATGATTTTTAAAGAAATTTTGTTTTTATCATCTGAAGAAAAATAATCAATATTTGCAATCTCACAAATTTTTTGAATAATAGGAAAAATTAAATCTGTCTCATAATTATTTTGCTTTTTTTGTAGTATTTGAGCCATCCTTTCAAGACCCATTCCTGTATCAATATTTTTAAATTTTAAATCTGTCAATTTTCCATTAGGATCACGATTATATTGCATAAAAACAAGATTATAAAATTCAATAAAACGATCTCCATCTTCTAAATCAATATTCTGCAGACCTTTTTCAGGATGAAAATCATAATAAAGTTCTGAACAAGGTCCACATGGACCTGTTTTGCCAGATGACCAAAAATTATCTTCCTCACCTAGTTTCACTATCCTATCTGGATGAATACCAATTTCATCTCTCCAAATTTTTGCAGACTCTTCGTCTTCGTGAAAAACACTCACAATTATATTTTCAACAGAAAGTTGATAAATATTAGTAACTAATTCCCAAGCCCATTGAATAGCCTCTCGTTTAAAATAATCTCCAAAAGAGAAATTACCAAGCATTTCAAAAAAAGTGTGGTGCCTGGCTGTAACTCCAACGTTTTCTATATCGTTTGTTCTGATGCACTTTTGGCTAGATGTAGCCCTTTTTGATGGTCTTTCTTTTAAACCTAAAAAAACTGGTTTAAAAGGTAGCATTCCAGCAATTGTGAGCATAACCGTAGGGTCATCTGGAATCAAAGATGCACTTGGAATGATTTTATGTAATTTTCCACTATAAAATTTTAAAAAAGCATTTCTTATCTCATCTCCAGTAACTATCTTTTTAATTAGTTGAGATGTCATTTATCCAGAATAAGAAGATTAAAAATTAAAGAAAAGCGTAATTTCGGTTATTTCGCAAAAATAATCACGCGAATTTATATTCTATATAACTAAAGTTAATTTATAAAGCTAATTGTTCTATGATAGCCTCTGCCCAGACAAGTAATTCTAAATTGGCACATACTAATAACAAGTTGACGGTTCAATCTCAAAACTTTGCAGATGATTCTTGTGCCATAAGATCTTTGGATTGGGATCGCAGTAGATTTGATATTGAATTTGGTTTAAGAAATGGAACTACTTACAATAGTTTTATTATTAGAGGCGAGAAACTAGCAATTATTGATACTAGTCATGCAAAGTTTGAAGAATTATGGTTTGAAGAATTACTGAAAAATGTAAATCCGCAAGAAGTTGATTATCTAATTACTAGCCACACAGAACCTGATCATTCTGGTTTAATAGGTAATCTTTTACAATTAAACCAAAATATCACAGTAGTTGGATCAAAATTAGCACTTAAATTTATTGAAGACCAAATACATATTCCCTTTAAACGTCTAGAGGTTAAGAGTGGAGAGTTTTTAAATCTCGGAACTAATCCTAATAGTGGGTTAGAACATAATATTGAATTTATAAGTGCACCAAATTTACATTGGCCAGATACCATATTTTCATACGATCACAGCACAAATGTTCTCTACACATGCGATGCATTTGGACTCCATTATTGTTCTGACGAATTTTTTGACACTGATCAAAAAGAAATATACGATGATTTCCGTTTTTATTACGATTGCCTTATGGGTCCAAACGCTAGAAGCGTTATGCAGGCAATTAAAAGAATAGATAAGCTACCTGAATTAAAAACACTTGCTGTTGGTCATGGGCCTTTGCTCCATAATCAGGTCAATTTTTGGAAAGGAAAATATCTAGAATGGAGTAGTAATAAAAGCAAAGGCAATGATTTTGTGTCAGTCTGCTACATAAGCGACTATGGTTATTGTGATCGACTAAGTCAAGCTATATCTCATGGAATAAATAAAGCGGA
Organism: uncultured Synechococcaceae cyanobacterium; assembly: GCA_902573335.1. GTDB lineage: Bacteria > Cyanobacteriota > Cyanobacteriia > PCC-6307 > Cyanobiaceae > Prochlorococcus_A. Next base: position 19,703 of record CACGJI010000004.1, read on the forward strand.
TGCACAGGTTCAATTAATTGATTTAAGGTCTTCTGACCCACAAGAATTAACAAGTTTAATTTCCGAATCAAAAGCGGTAGTCATTCCCACATGGCCAGTAGACTCAGATAATGAATTAAAAGAATCTCTCGGTACTTTATTTGCAGCACTAAAACAGAAACAATTTACTGCAGTTTATGATGCATTTGGTGGAAATGATGAACCAATAGATTCCTTAGCAAATAAATTAAGAGAACTTGGTCAAAAAGAAGCTTTCTCTCCTTTAAGAGTTAAAAATATTCCAGACCCAATTGTTTATCAACAATTCGAAGAAGCTGGAACTGACCTGGGTCAATTGATCAATAAAAAGAAGAATATTGCCTCTATGAAGAGCCTTGATTCAAATTTAGATAAAGCGTTAGGGAGATTAAGTGGGGGATTATATGTTGTTACATCGAGCCAAGGCGAAGGTTCTACATTTAGACAAAGTGCAATGGTCGCAAGTTGGGTTAGTCAAGCAAGCTTTTCTCCACCAGGTATTACAGTTGCAGTAGCAAAAGATAGAGCTATTGAATCATATATGCAAGTTGGGAAAGGTTTTGTTGTGAATATCTTAAGAGAAGATAATTATCAAAAAATGTTCAGACATTTTTTAAAAAGATTTGCCCCTGGAGCTGATAGATTTGCAGATGTAGATGTAATTAGCAACATCGCTGAAGGTGGACCAGTTCTCTCAGATTCACTAGCCTTTTTAGATTGTAAAGTTAGTTCCAGACTAGAGACTCCAGACCATTGGATAATTTACGGAATTGTCGAAAATGGTAATGTTTCTGACTTATCATGTAAGACAGCAGTTCATCACAGAAAAGTTGCTAATCACTATTAGAAAATAAGTCTTTAAAATGTCAGATATTAATATAGGCTTACTTGCAGAAAATCAAAACTTATCAGAATTTGAAATTAGCGAAAATTTTTCTTGTGTAAGATTCTTAGACCAAAATAAAGAAAGATTTGAACTTGAATTTAACCTTGAAAAAGGGACCTCTTTTAACACTTTTTTCATTAGAAGCGATGAGGAACTTTTTATTATTCATCCACCTGAGAAACAATATTTAGATTCGTTTAATAAAGTAATTTCTAGGTTTTATGATCAATTTAAATTAGGTAAAATCAACTTCATTTCTGGTCATATTAATCCCCAAATTATTGAAACTATAAAGAATATAAGTACCCAATTTGAAAACACAACTATTACTTGCTCTAATCCAGGTTATAAACTTATTAGCGAACTTTGGAATCAGAGAAATCCTAACTTAAAAGACTTCATTGAAATTCAATTACCTAAAATAAACATAGTCAAAAAGGAGCAAAATTTAGAATTAGATAACATTTCACTAGAGTTAATTCCTATTCCAACAGCACGTTGGCCTGGAGGTCTGATAATTTATGAACGTAATCAAGAAATCCTTCTAAGTGAAAAAATTTTTTCTGCTCACATTGCTTCTTCAGATTGGTCTGAAACAAATCGAGTTAGTACAGAAGTTGATAGGAAACATTTTTATGATTGCTTAATGGCACCAATGTCTAATCAAGTAATATCAATAACTGAAAAGATTGCAGATTACGATATCAAAACTATTGCACCATTACATGGTCCCGCTATCGAATATAGCTTAAAAAGCTTCTTAAATGACTACATTAGATGGGGTGAAAATCTCTCAACAAATAATCCTAAGATCGCTCTGATATATGCAAGTGCATATGGAAATACAGCTTCAATAGGTGATGCATTGGCTAAAGGGATAAATAGAACTTCTGTCGAAGTTGAAAGTATAAATTGTGAATTTACACCAAATGATGTACTTATAAAATCTATCAAAAACGCAGATGGATATTTAATAGGATCACCAACTCTAGGTGGGCATGCCCCAACTCCAATAGTAAGTGCGCTAGGAACATTATTATCAGAGGGTAATAGAGATAAGCCAGTGGGAATTTTTGGTAGTTTTGGCTGGAGCGGCGAAGCTATAGATTTACTTGAAACAAAATTAAAAGACGGTGGTTTTAAGTTTAGTTTTGACCCTATTAGAATTAAATTCAGTCCAAATAAACCAAAGATTAAAGAATTAGAAGAAATAGGAACTCACTTTGGGAGAAAAATTATAAAAAAAGCAAAGAAAAAACCCAGAAAATCTGATACTGGAATGATTACAAGCAAAACGGATCCAAAGCTACAAGCTCTTGGAAGAGTTATTGGTTCACTTTGTGTTCTGACAGCCTCTAAAGGCAAAGATGAGAATAATATTAAAGGAGCCATGCTTGCATCTTGGGTAAGTCAAGCAAGTTTTTCTCCGCCCGGGTTAAGTATTGCAGTAGCAAAAGATAGATCAGTAGAGTCTCTTCTACAAGTAGGAGATTCATTCGCATTAAATATTCTTAGTGAAAAAGATTTTAAAGAACCTTTGAAAAGATTCACAAAGCCCTTTGCACCTGGAGAAGATAGATTTGAAGGAATAAATATTGAACTAACTCCTAATGAACAGATAATAATTCCTGAATCGCTAGCATGGTTAGATGCTTCTGTAAAAGAGAGAATGGAATGTGGAGATCATTGGGTAATTTACGCCGAAGTACTACACGGTAATATACTAAAATCCGATAGTCTAACGGCAGTTCATCACCGCAAAACAGGTGCTAACTATTAAATTTATTTATCTAATTTATGACTGAAACAAAAGATCTAATAATCATTACGGCTAGTTGTGGTAAAAATCTAGAACTTTCTGAAAAATTTCTTGAAAAAAGTAATGAACTGAAAATATGTTCTGAAATTTTAGATCTTACTACTCTTGATATTCCATTATTTAATCCAAGAATTCACAGCAAAGAAAATATTCCAAATGAAATAGAAGAATTAAAAAAAAAGCTTTTCGAGATTGAAAGGTGGGTGATTTGTGCGCCTGAATATAATGGATCTATACCTCCCATTCTCTCCAACTTCATAGCATGGCTATCTATTTCGGGAGATGACTTTAGAAATTTATTTAATGGTCAACCTATTGCAATTGCAACATTTTCTGGTGGCATAGGGTTAGAACTACTGACCTCATTACGAATTCAATTAGTGCATTTAGGAAGTCAAGTATTAGGAAGACAACTTTTGTCGTCATATAGTAAACCTATAGATACAAAAACTATTGAAGATATTATTCAAAGACTTTTACAAATGAAAAAATTAAAAACATAAACTTTTAATAGCTAAAAATTAATCTCATTTTTTCTCATTCCAAACTTTTAAAATTTCTCTTGCCATTGGCAGGGCGTGAACAGATCCACCACCAGGAGTATTCTGTGCAAAAGCAACTACAAGTAATTCGCTATTTTCAGAGGGTGTAAAGCAAACGAACCAAGCATGATCTGAGCCACCTTCACCATCTTCAGCAGTTCCTGTTTTACCTGACACTGGTGGTAAATTTGAAACTCCATAATTAATTGATACTCCTGTGCCAGACTCTACTACTTTCCGGAGACCACTTTTTATCAATTGAATATTTTGTGGGTCAATATCAATTGGAATACGTTTTTTATCTAAAAGACTTTCTTCATCTTTTTTAGTCAAATGTGGAGTAACTAAATAACCTCCATTTGCAATAGCAGCATAAGCTCTAGCTATTTGAATAGGAGTAACTTGAACAACAAATTGTCCAATAGACATACTCGCAATATCTTCTGGGACCCATGGAGTTCTTCCTGGTTGCCCCCATCCTCTGCCTTTTTTAGCCCACTCACTACTTGCTACTAATCCTTTATTTTCTTGTTCAGAAATTTCAATTCCAGATAAAGAATTAAAACCAAGTTTTCTAGAAACCTTATGAATTTCATCAACTCCTGCACCATATCCGACTTGATAAAAAAATGTATTACTCGAAACTCTTAAAGCATCTTCATAACCTATTACTCCAAAACCTAAATCATTATGTTCCCTGAAACATTGGCTTCCATAAGTAATACATGGTTTCGTATCTAACATTGTTTCTCTAGGAAATTTTCCACTTTCCAAGCCAGCTAAAGCCGTTACAATTTTCCAAACGCTTCCTGGATCGTAGGCATTTAATGCTCTATTAAATAAAGGTTTTTCAGGAGAATTAAAAAGTGTATTATATTCTTTCTCAGGTTTAAAATCCTTTGAGAAAAAATTTAAATCGAATGTAGGTTTACTTGCCATTGCTCTTATTGCACCATCTCTTGGATCCATTACTATTATGGCTCCAGCTTTTTTATCTTTAAGAACCTCCTCAGCAACTAACTGCAGATTAAGATCGATTGTTAGTTGGATATCATTACCTTGTAATGAAGGTCTTATACCCAATGATCTTTGAAATTTTCCTAATGAATTTACTTCAACCATTTCTCCGCCCCATTCACCTCTTATAAAATCTTCGTAAACATATTCCATTCCCGTCCTACCGATTAAGTCATTCAATTTATAACCCTTCTTAGATAAAAATTTATATTCTAATTCAGTAACTGGCTGAGTATAACCAATTACATGGGCAGCAAGGGATTTGTAAGGATAATTTCTAATTAAATTGGTAGCTATTTCAAAACTAATTAAATTACCTTCATTCTCCTTAAATTTTATTAATTGATCTACATTTAAATCATCACGAATAATTACTGAGAGTTTCTGATTTTTTAGACCATCAGAGTATTTTTTTTGAATTACATTACTATCAATATTTAACAAGTTAGAAATACTTGATTTATGTTGTTCCCAATTGCTTTTTTGAACATATTGAGGCTTTATTATTAAAGAATATTTCACTCTACTATTTGCTAGAACATTACCATTTTTATCTAGTATTCTTCCACGTATTGGCTGCGAAGCAATAAGTCTGATCCTATTCTCATCTGACATTTTCTTAAAAGATTCATAATTTAAAAGTTGTAAAAAAATTAATCTAAATAGAATCAATAAAAAGGAAACAGAAGAAAAAATAAGTAAGACTAGTGGCTGTCTTTTTAATGAAATAAGTGTTTTATTAGGACTTGTTTTTATCAAAAATATAAATTTATTTAAATATTGTTTTTTCCAATAAAGCAATGGTTGATTTTATCTCTTTAAGTCTATTGATTAAATCTTGAAAATCACTATCTTCATTGTTCAAATCGAACGTGTCATTTTCAAGATTATTTGAATTTAAATTTTCACTCATAAAACTTATACTTTTTAAGCAATTATTTCAATTAATGGAATTCTAAATAATAAATTTATTTTTTCAAAATTATTTTTACTTAGATACTTAAAAAATATCAAAAACATATTAATTTAATTTATTTATATTTTGTTCAAAATAAGGATTACAACTATTCTTTGATATCCCTAAAGACCACCCAACAAACGAAGAAATAAATATCGTGACTATTAATGGCAAAATTGCTTGTTGAGTATTTGTAAGACTGAACCATTCTCTCCAGCTATTAAAAAATCTTTCTCTTTGAAATTTTCTTTTTTCATTTTCTAATAATCTCGTTTTTTTGGCGAAAGATTTTGTTACCCATTTTTCGAAAGGAGTTTTTTTTGTAATCGCCATTTTCCTCTCCACTTCTAATAATTGTCCAGAACTAAGATAAGGATGAAATGTACTTATCAATTCAAGAGTTTTCAAAAACATCTCAACAGTTGCATCTTTTATAAGCTTTTGCTCATGACTCAAATCAGCCCACTCTATTTCTGGATAAAAACGATTCCTGTTTGGTGCAATTTGATCCTCTGACATTTGACCAGGTTCTCTAAGCCATCTATTAGTGTTTTCGTCAAATCTTCGCCAATATAAAAAAGGATTAATAAAAATTGTTTTGCCAGATACTTTGACTACATCTTGTTGCAGATGATTAGTTATTTTTCTTTCAGAATTTTTCGAATTTATCAAAAGTCTAAATTATTAATCTAATTAAAGATTATCTTTTATTCACTATTTTTCCAGAAATATGAAAAATTATCCTATGAATATTAAGTTATCGATAACTGCCAACGCTTCTTTAAATAATTACAGTATTCACACTTTAATGAAGGTTTGGGGAAATTATCCGAACGTAATAAATTAACCGTATCAATTATCTTATTTTCTACCCATGAAGTAGAACAATCTAATTTAATAAGATGTACGTCAAAATTTAATTGGTTATTAAATAACTCTTCATTTTTCTTTCCATTAAAATATAAAAGATAAGCTTCATTAGCCACTTGAAAACCATTTTTTTTAAACAACCACTGATACATTTCTAATTGTCTCTTATAGGCTTTTGCATATTCGTATTTATTAAAAGTCTCAGACCAATCAAAATTATTTCTAGAAGTTGCTTTCACATCAACAATAATAAGATCACCATTTTTTTTCTGCCAAATATCATCCACAGCACCACCAAAATCATAGTTATGTTCTATTGACAGATATCTTATGCCTTGAAAATTACTTCTCCAACGTTCTAAATCTTTGTGTTTGAAAGGAACAGCATCAATACCGTGTTCAATAAATAAAGGATGGGGCTCCTGAATTTTTCTGTAATAATCAAATTCATTTTTACATAAATTATCTACAGCTATATTTAAAGTAAAAGGTAATGATGGAGGTTTTATTTGATATTTTTTGTCAAGTACACAACATCTTGGACAACTAAGATATTTCTCAACAGTAGATCGACTTAATTTAATAATCTCGCTCATTACAGTTAACACCCCATTTAAAAATATTTCTTAAATAAAATAAAAGTCTTAAGTTTTTAGAAAATTTGTAATTTACTCCCACTCAATAGTTCCTGGAGGTTTGCTTGTTATATCATAAACAACTCTATTAACTGAATCTACTTCGTTTACGATTCTATTCGCAATCCTCTCCAAAATCTGAAAAGGAATTTTTGACCAATCCGCTGTCATACCATCTTCACTTGATACACAACGTAAAACTATTGGCCATGCATAAGTCCTTTTATCTCCCATTACTCCCACAGTTTTAACAGGTAGCAATACTGCAAAAGCTTGCCAAATATCATTATAAAGACCTGCTTTTTTAATTTCATCCCTTACTATCCAGTCAGCATCTCTTAAACAATGAAGTTTTTCATTATTTACCTCTCCCAAAATTCTTATAGCTAATCCAGGGCCTGGAAACGGATGCCTTTTTATAATTTCAGCTGGCAAACCTAGAGAAGCACCAACTTTTCGGACTTCATCCTTAAAAAGTTTTCTTAATGGCTCAACTAAATTAAATTGTAAATCTTTTGGCAATCCACCCACGTTATGATGACTCTTTATTTTTACAGCTATTCTTTCACCAGTCTTTGGATCAATATTAGTACCAGCACTTTCAATAACATCAGGATAAAGAGTACCTTGGGCTAAATACTGAAAAGGTCCCAATCTATTACTTTCTTCCTCAAATACTCTAATAAATTCTACACCTATAATTTTTCTTTTTTGTTCTGGATCAGTAATACCTCTTAATTTGGCAATAAACCTTTCCCTTGCATTAATATATTCAACTTTTATATGAAATTTCTTATCAAAAAAATTCATTAAAAATTCTGGTTCACCTTTTCTCATGAAACCTTGGTCTATAAACATGCATGTAAGCTGATTTCCAATAGCTTTATTGAGAAGAAACGCAAGAGTTGAGGAATCAACTCCTCCAGATAAGGCAAGCAAAACTTTTTTATTGCCAACTTGCTCTCTTATCCTGGGAATAGTTTCCTCTATATAGGTTTCGGTTGTCCAATCAGCCGCACAACGAGAAATTTTATAAACAAAATTTTTAATTACCGTCATCCCAAAATCTGAATGAATAACTTCAGGATGAAATTGTACGCCAAATAATTTCTTTACATCATTTGAAATTGCTGCATGGAGTGTGTTCTCGGTATGAGCAATTTTATTAAATCCATCAGGCAAACATTTAATAGAATCGCCATGACTCATCCACATAATAGATTTATCTTCTACATCAGAAAGGAGGTCAGATTCTTGGTCTATATTTATTGGTGCTCTACCATACTCAGCTCTTTTGGTTGCTGAAATAACAGATCCTCCAAGTTCATTGACCATTAGTTGCATGCCATAGCATATGCCAAGAATAGGAATTCCTAAATTAAAAATTTTTTCATCACACTTAGGAGCATTTTGTTCATATACAGAATTTGGCCCTCCACTCAAAATAATCCCTTTAGGATTAATATTTTTAATTTCCTCAATTGAAATGTAATTACTTACTACAAGAGAAAAAACATTAGTTTCTCTAATTCTTCTTGCAATCAATTCAGAATATTGAGATCCAAAATCCAAAATTAATATTGAAGGATCTCGTTCTTTATTTAAAATTGTTTTACTCATGTATAAAAGTTAACTCAATTTATTTACAAAAGCATAATGAATCACAAATTAATCTCATTGAAAATAAGAAATATAATTATTGCCGTTAATTCCAGCCCACCTAATTTTCCTTTTTCTGTCAAAAATGATTGATGCGATTACCATATCAGTTTTTACATACCTATTTACATAAGTAAAAGAACGCTTTTCGATCGTATTTGATAAATTCTTGAATAATTGATCAGCTAAAGATTTATTAAATCTTTCAAGAAGATGTAATGCACTCTCAAGATTATCTAACTGAGATAATTCAACTATTATATCTGGTGGTAAATTTTCTTGAACGGCTAAATAAACAAGAATCTCAATTCTTGCATCAGCTAAATGATTATGTGTATGAAAAATACCGCCTGCTAATTTAATTAATTTCCCGTGATAACCAAAAAGAATTACAGTTTTAACCTTTTTTATTGCAGCATCAACTAATAATGGTCCTATCCAATTTCCAATTTTGATAATTGGCAAATTAACGTTATAAGTTTTGGCTAAATTTAACCCATTTTCACCAATAACAAATATAACTTCACCTTTAAAATTATTTTGAATTAACTTTGCTAGATTATTTTTTGCCTCTTCTAATTGATCAGGTGAAGCACTTGAATAAGTCTCAGCAGAAGTACCAATAATAGATAATCCATCAACAATACCAAATGACTTATTACTAGTTCTTTCTGCTAAAAACGCCCCATTTGGGAAAATAATTTCTAATTTCAAATTAAAGCCGGCAGGAATTCCATCTAATAAATTTTCATATAAAACTTCTTTGGCAAAATTAGAAATGCATATCTCTGATGTATCTTCTTTTATGCCTACACCAGATCCTGCAATAATATTTATTGGAATTTTTTGAATAGGATTATTAACAGAAGTTTTTTCTAAAGAGGCTATTGTCCATATCTCTAAGTTTTGTGTAATGTCAAGATCTAAGCCAGACTTTGCAAAGGTAATTCCTAATGCTTGCGAGTCATTTTTAAGTAAACCAACAGAATGAATCTCGATTTTTATTTCTTTTTTTTCATTAGGAATTTTTATTAGTTCATAATTCTTAAATGGTAACCCTACTAGTTTATTTAATGCTGACCTAGCAGCTCCAGCAACCCACAAAGGTAAAGAAAATCCTTTTTTCAAATCAAGTAATTGAAAAATATATAATGAGAACTAATCTAAGAATGACCTATTTAATAAAAAGTGGCCATACAACAAAAATTATCATTGATGATTCCTGGACCCACACCAGTCCCAGAAAAAGTTTTACAAGCATTAAGTAAGCATCCAATTGGCCATCGCAGTAAAGAATTTCAAGATCTCGTAGAGAGTACAACTAAAAATTTACAGTGGCTTCATCAAACACAAAATGATGTTCTAACAATCACTGGTAGTGGGACTGCCGCAATGGAGGCTGGAATAATAAATACCTTAAGTAAAGGAGATAAAGTAATTTGTGGAGAAAATGGAAAATTTGGCGAAAGATGGGTAAAAGTTGCTAAAGAATATGGTCTGGAAGTAATAAAAATTGATTCCGAATGGGGTGTTCCACTTGATCCAGAAAAATTCAAAAAGGTATTAGAGGAAGATAAACAAAAAGAAATAAAGGCGGTTATTTTGACTCATTCTGAAACCTCAACAGGTGTAATTAATGATTTAGAAAGTATTAGCTCATATATTCGTGGACACAACACAGCTTTATCAATTATTGACTGCGTTACAAGTCTTGGAGCTTGCAATGTACCAGTAGATGAATGGAAATTAGATATAGTTGCTTCAGGATCACAAAAGGGATATATGATACCTCCAGGGCTTAGCTTTATAGCAATGAGCCAAAAAGCATGGGAAGCTGCAGAAAAATCTAATTTACCAAAATTTTATTTAAATTTAAAATCCTACCGAAAAAGTCTTTTAACTAACAGCAATCCATACACCCCAGCAGTTAATTTAGTTTTTGCTTTAGATGAAGCTTTAAAAATGATGAGAGAAGAAGGCTTAGAGAACATTTTCCTAAGACACAATAAACACAAATTGGCGATGAGCAATGCAGTAAAGGCTTTAAATCTAAAATTATTTGCTGATGAAAAATATTTAAGTCCTTCAATTACTGCAATAAAAACTGAAGGAATTGATGCTGAAGAATTTAGAAAAACAATAAAGAATAACTTTGATATTCTACTTGCTGGTGGTCAAGATCATCTTAAGGGGAAAATATTTAGAGTCGGACATTTAGGATATGTAAATGATAGAGATATTATTACGGTAGTTTCTGCTATAAGTAATACACTTCTGAACCTCGGCAAAATTACAGCCCAACAAGCTGGTGAAGCATTAGTTGTGGTATCAAAATATCTAGAGGGAAATTAAGTTAAGTGCCTGGCTCTTCAACGTTTCCACCTAATTCAACAATCTTTTTTCTAAGAACGATTGATTTTTTTTCATCACCTTTAGTTTGAGCTATAGCGAGGGCAAACTCTAATTTTTCGAGCTGGTGACCACCCTCAAAAAAAGATAATTTTTTCTTTATGCGGTTTTTATTATCTTTGTATGAAATTTGTGAAGACATAAAAATTCATGCTTTAGTTAATATTATGCCAACAAAAGGGGACATTACGAGAGGAAACTAAAAATATTATTTGACTATAAACTTAAACAAAAAAAATTTTTTCTAATATTATGTTCAAACATCCTTGAAATATATGTCTAACATAAACCTAATCTATTATCTTTTTGCAGGTTGTGTTTTTGGAGCTTTAGCACTAAAAACAGGTATTCCTGCGGCTCCTCTAGCAGGTGCTTTAATCGGAGCAAGCATAGTTAGCATAAGTGGCAAATTTGACATCGCAGAGTGGCCAATCGGAACAAGAACAATTTTAGAAATCGGAATTGGAACAGTCATTGGTACATCATTAACAAAAGACTCATTAGTTGAGATTCAAAATTTATGGAAGCCAGCTATATTAATAACTTTTACTTTAGTTATTACTGGATTAGCAATTGGATTATGGACAAGCAGATTACTTAATATAGACATCATTACAACAATTCTAGGAGCTGCACCAGGAGGAATTAGCGGAATGAGTCTTGTTGGGTCTGAGTACGGAGTGGGACCTGCGGTAGCAACTTTACACGCTGTAAGATTGATTACTGTACTCTTAATTCTTCCTTTAGTTGTGAAATGCTTAAATATATTTGGAGTAATTAAATCTTAAATTTCTATAGACATATTAATAATAAAAGATATTTTTAAATAGAAAGCTTTTATGAAATGAAGGGATTTAAAAAAGAATTAATTTTTTTAGCTTTAGGTATCGCATCTCCTCTTGCACTTCATACATTAAAAGTAAATGCAGGATCTTTTGGAGCGGAAATTTTCTGTACGATGAGGGATGGAGGAAATGATCATGAAAGTAGCTGGGATGCAGCATATACATACATTAAAAAGCAAAAAGGGGGGTTTTTCAAAGTCTCACCTAAGCAAGCAGCAGCTCAGATTACTGAATCAGTTATTAGAGATAGCGAAAACTTCAGCTTTTGTATTGAGTACCTAGATAAACTTCATCCTAATAGGCAACTAATAAGAGATTTAGAAAAAGAAAAACGAAGCAAAGAAAAAGAAGAGAAAGATAGAGAAAACAAAAGAAAACAATTAGAAAAAGAATTAGAAGAAACTAATGAAGAATTTTCTGATGAAACACTTGATAGATATAGCTATTAATTAAGAATTCCAAAAGATAAATAATTTTTTCAAAATTATATAAATACTATTTTGTATCTAAACACACTAAATCATATTTTTACTGGCAAATTTAGGCTAAAAGGCATAAATAAATGTTGACTTTTATTATATTCAAGCGATTATTTATTTAACTAAATATTCTGAATGCATATTAATGATGCGGTGTTTTTAGAGGATTTATGTCCTAAGTTCAGATTAAGACAATGGCGAAAATCTATTCATAAGTTTACAGGAAAAAGTTGTATATATTGCGGAAAACCATCTGAATCTATTGATCACGTAATACCACGAAGCCAAGGAGGCTTAAGTACAACAGAAAACTGCGTCCCTGCATGTCTTTCATGTAATGGGGATAAATCAGATGAAAATGCTTTGTATTGGTATAGAAGGCAAAAATTTTATGATCCCCGAAGAGCAATGGCTATAAGAGCCTGGTTAGAAGGAGATTTAAGATTAGCAATTAGATTACTACAATGGGCTAATCCTAATTTTAAAGAAAAAAATAAAAATTACATAAAAGAAGAATCAGAATATAAAGCAGCTTGACTACCAAACATTACATATTTTTCTAGAGTTATAACTTTCACATATATTTTCCAATTCTTTTGGCGATTCTGGGAATATTAAAATTGTCGAAAATGAAATAAGAAAGACAAATAACTTTTGGTAGAATTTAAAACTAACTAAACTTACCTCTTTCTCTACAAGAAGGGGGTAACTTTTGCTAGTACAGAAAGTTTTTGATTTTAAATCGGGCTCAAAAGCTGTCTTCATCATTAATTAATACATATGTACTACTTTAGCCCAACATGAAAAAACCTGCAAGTATACTCGGAGATAAAAATAAATTTTTAATCTTGGGATGTGGTTTCAGCGGTAGTTTTTTTGCAAAAACTATTAGAAAATACGGTTGCACTGTTTTAACAAGCTCAAGATCTGCAAGCAAAGATCCAAATAGTTTTATTTTCAACAGTGAAAACGGAGTTGTGCCTAATAAAGAAATTTTTGATGGAGTCACACATATTCTTAGTTGCATACCTCCCGACAAAAATGGAAATGATCCAGTATTAGGAAGTCTTAAAAATAAACTAAAAAGTTTGTCCCTAGAGTGGGTTGGCTATTTATCTACAACAGGAGTTTATGGGAACACCAAGGGTGATTGGGTTGCTGAAATTAATGAACCAAACCCCTTTCATCAACGAAGTTATAAAAGATTAAATTGTGAAAAAGAATGGATTGAATCTGGTTTACCTGTACAAATTTTTAGGTTACCCGGTATTTATGGACCTGGAAGATCCACTTTTGAAGCAATAAAAAATAAAAAAATTCGCGTCATATCAAAAGAAAATCAGGTATTTTCGAGAATTCATGTCGCTGATATTGCGAATGCAATTATCTATCTATTACAAAACAAAGATTCCTTAAAGTTTTACCAAATTATTAATGTTGCAGATGATGAACCCTGTTCTCAGATAAAGGTTATTCAATATTGCTACGATTTACTTGGTTTAACAATGCCAAAGCCAATATTATTTGAGGATGCAAAAGAGGAATTATCACCGATAGCTCAATCTTTTTGGATGGAAAATAGAAGAGTTTCTAATAAACTTTTATGCGAAACACTTGGATATAAACTAATTTATAAAAACTATAAAATAGGCTTAAAAAATTGCTATTTAAATAGTTAAAAAAATAAGTCTGAAACTTTTTATGAATTTTCAAAATACAAATAAACCATTAAAGGTCGTATTAAGCGTAGGAGATGAGTCAGGTATTGGACCCGAAATAATCTTAAAAGCACTCTATTCTAATGAGATACCAGACAATATTGAATTCAAATTAGTTGGATCAAAAAAAAATCTACAAAATACATATGAACATCTTAGATCCTTAGGATTAGAAAACCTTGCAAATCCCAAAAATTTAAAAATACAGGATATCGAAATTTGTCCATCAAATAATGACCCTAAATCAAGTTACGGTGATTCAAGTTTCCAATATTTAAAAAAAGCAATAGAAATTGTAAAACAATATCCTAATTCTGCACTAGTAACAGGACCAATTTGTAAGAAATCATGGTCTCTAGCAGGGCATTACTTCTCTGGCCAAACCGAAGTACTAGCAGAATCATGTGGAGTAAAAAACGTTGGCATGTTATTCACAGCTAAATCACCAATTACAGGTTGGAGATTTAATACTTTATTAGCTACAACCCATATAGCCCTTTCTGAGGTTCCCAAGAAATTAACTAAAGAATTAATCCACTCTAAATTGGATCTTTTCAAAGATTTTTGTAATACCTATACTGATAAACCTACTTTAAAAGTAGCAGGATTAAACCCTCACGCCGGTGAAGAGGGTATTTTAGGTAATGAAGAGAAAGATTGGCTCAATGATGCATTAATAACTTGGAATGAAAAGAATAGAGGTATTGAATTATTAGGCCCTTTATCACCAGATAGTTGCTGGAATACTTCTGTAAAAGCTTGGAATGACAATAATGCCGAAAAGCATGATGGCATTCTTGCTATGTATCATGATCAAGGTTTAATACCAATGAAAGTAATAGCTCTTAATTACTCAGTCAATACCACAATCGGTTTACCTTTTATAAGAACATCTCCTGATCATGGAACGGGATTTGATATTTCTGGCAAAGGAATTGCTCAATCTCAAAGCATGATTGAGGCTATTAAGACTGCCGTAGAAATGACTAACAATTCAAGACTGCTTAACACGCATTAAAACTTGACCAAATTCAACTGGCGTTCCATTTTCAACAAGGATCTCTACTATTTCTGCATTAAATTCAGATTCAATTTCATTCATTAACTTCATTGCTTCCAAAATACAAATGGTTTGACCGACCTTAACGTTATTCCCTACTTCGACAAATGGATCCTCACCAGGCGCTGCAGCCCTATAAAATGTACCAACCATAGGGGAAGTAATTTCAGTTAGATCAGAACGCCCAGGAGGCGCCACCTGAGGTGCTTCAGGCTCATTAACAACTGAGATATTTTCATTAATAGATTGTTGATTAGCAATTGTTTGCTTATCAAATGAAGTATTAGAAACTAAATCATTAACAACTTGGTTCTGATCAAATAGATTCCGTTTTATTTCGAGTTTAAAATCTTCTCCCTCAAGCGAGAACTCTTGTATATCACTTGTAGAGATTTTCTCTATTAAGCGATTTAAGTCATCATGATCTAATTTCATAGTCATTAATTTTCACGTCCAAGATAACTGTCATTACGAGTATCAACTTTAATCATTTCTCCCACAGAAATAAATAAAGGAACCATAACTTGAGCACCTGTTTCTAGAATAGCTGGTTTAGTGCCCCCACTAGCAGTATCACCTTTAACTCCTGGATCAGTTTCAGTAACTTTCAAAGTAATAGATATTGGAAGTTCAACTTCTAGAACTTTACCATTATGAAAAATTACATTAACCTCCATTCCCTCTTTCAAATACTTTGCACCTTTACCGATTTGTTCAGAGGTGAGTCTTGTCTCTTCAAAACTTGTCATGTCCATAAAAACATAATCACCAGACTCCACATAAGTATGCTGCAGGTTAGACTTCTCAAGGATAGCCTGCTGTACTGATTCTCCGGCTCGAAAAGTTTTTTCAACCACGTTGCCGCTTTGAACTGATTTTAATTTTGTTCGCACGAAAGCAGAACCCTTGCCAGGCTTGACATGTAGAAATTCTACAACACGCCAAACTTGTCCATCCAATTCGATGGTAGTACCTGTGCGAAAATCGTTACTGGAAATCATTCCTGTATTACATCCCCAAGGATCATAAACCTGCAAGAGTGCTATGCAAAAATTCTTATCAAATCAGAACAAACTTTTCTTAAGTCTATCGATTGTAATTTTACAAATTTTTCTCTTAAAACCGATTCAAGTACTAGCTGATTTACCTACTGGAAATGCAGTCAAAGACCCTAGTGCAATCCTCAGAAACGCCCTCCCTATCAAGCAAGTAGAGTTACAAGAACTTCAACACAAATTGGAAGAAACTAGTGACCTTGTCAGAGGAGGAAGAT
>CACGJI010000005.1 GCA_902573335.1 uncultured Synechococcaceae cyanobacterium
AACAATTTCACACAAAGTGTCCATTAACTGATAAGTTCAAATAGTGGGGGTCGGTGCCCGAGTGGTTAAAGGGGGCGGACTGTAAATCCGCTGGCTCTGCCTACGTTGGTTCAAATCCAACCCGGCCCACTTTAAAAATTGCCCTTGTAGCTCAGCGGTAGAGCACTCCCTTGGTAAGGGAGAGGTCTCGGGTTCAAGTCCCGACGAGGGCACTCGGGGGATAGCTCGGTATCAGTAGGTTTACCACTATCGCACAAAGAAATTTATCAGAAGTGGACGTCCTTTTTCTGGTCCACTTTCTGTTTTTAAGGCAGATATCTAGAGGTGCATCACAGATACGATGACACCGAAATGGCAACAATCAGAAGAAGCGGCAGCGGCTGTCAGGTCCTTATCAAAAGGAAGAATTATGTAGGCCCGAGGTCCAGAAATTTCCTTTCCAGAGATCTGGCTTAATCTTGGGCAAATGCTCTAATTAACCAAGTGTTAGTTTTATCCATTTAATAAAGCGGTACAAAATCACCAAGTAATAAGTACTAATTGTTTCTATTGAACTTATTGTGTTTTTTATTATTGGGTCCGTTTCTTTTCTCAGCCTCATTAACCCTTATCTCTCTTCCCATCCATTCAACATCTTGAAGATCATCAATAGCTTTTTTTTCAGAATTATGATCATTTAAATCTACAAAAGCAATACCTCTTTTTCTTCCTGTTTCTCTATCAAGAGGTAAATAACATTTCTTTACTACTCCATAATTACTAAAAAGTTGTTCAAGATCTTCAACCTCAGTTTCCCAAGATAAATTCCCAATAAAAATAGTCATTTCTTTAATTTTTTTGTGAAGGTATAAATAGTTGCTTTGGACTAGTGAAGTTATCTCCAATCAAATGCTTCCATTGTTCTTACTCTAGCTCTTTATTTGCTATGTAACGAGTAGAAAAACTTATATACATCACAAACCCATTGCTCTTCTTAGCTTTGCAGCTTCATCTAAACCTTCCATAACTGTAAAAGTGGAATTTTCAGTTGCTTCATTTCTTAGCTTTGAAAGCTCTTTATATTCTTCAGATTCATAAGCTTCAACGGCTGCCCTCATTGATGAGAATTCACAAATAACGGCTAAATTGGCATCCTCAGTCCTTTCCTTCCCTTGAGGCTCTGTATCTTTTGCAAAGACTTGGCCTCCAACCTCTTTTAGCCAAGGTCCAACTTTATTTACATATTCATCAAACAAGTCCTGATTAATTATTTTTGCCGTTGATATCCAGTAACCTTTAGCCCCTTTTTTGTCCATTTATTTATATTAGTATTTCAATTAGGCTACATCATCTCGTATTGATCAAATTTAGTTTTTAACTTTGCTGCTTTATGGATTAATCCAACTGCCTCTTTTCTTCCAGTAGCTTTTTGAGCCTTGCGCATTAAGTCAGCATATTTTTTGTTTAGTTTTTTCATCAGTTTACTCTTTTAGATTTACATACACAGGCTTAATAAGTGATTGTCATTTTTTGCATTTGCTCTAAGGGATAGATCATCACAATTTGTTTATCAGAAAGTATTTGACTTTTGCAGGTGGGATTCTTTTTCAAAAATTCTTTAGCTAGCCAATATTGCTTAGTCTTATCTCTACCTGAGATATAATAACGATAACACATTCACAAAAATAGATCTTTGAAAGATGCTTAACTCTCTAGATACCTGCAAATAAGTTCAAAGTTTTCATAGTCCATAGTTATTGTCTGAAACCTATCTGTTTCTATTTTTTTATTCCCAAAATTCTGCAATTCAACTTTAATAGATGGATGTTTTATTGAGTAAGATGGAGTAAAGCCAATACGCTTTGCACGTTTGTGCATATCCTTTTTTAAGTCGAGGATCGCATCCACAGAACAAGATAGTTGGCCTAGAAGAATAACCTATGGAAGCATCAATAATTCTTTGTTCTAAATCGGATGCGATATTTTCGAGAACTTTCATTCAATTTTTTTTACTTCGGGGAGCATAATTAATAACCAATATTATTTCTTGGGTTAGTTATGTAAATTATTAGGTTTAGAACGTAATTAGCAGGCAAGTTTAATGGTTTCAAAAGTAGCAAGGCCATTCCTTGAGTTACGTTAAATCCTTTTTCTTTCATAAATAAAACAAGGGCACATATATACATTGTAAATAGATTGTCAATTATTAAATTGGTCAAAAGGTGTTGAATCAAAAACTAAGTATTTTCTTTAAATTATAAAAATCTAGTATTAGGTAAATAATTTATAGTAAATGGAAATAATTTTAAAAAGAGAAACTTCATTAGGTTTGGAATCCTATGAAGATTTAGGTTTTAATTCCGAAGAGGAACTTGAATTAGAAATTTCTAAACTTACTAAATTTAGACCTGAATTTGATACCAATTTGGAATAAGTTGATAGCGGTTCTAAAAGTAAAGGTTTAATTTAATATTCTCTATTTTTTAATTATTGGTTTTAATTTGATTCTCCCAAGTCAATTGCTCAATACCAATTAAAAAAGTCAGCCTGTATCCCTACTAGCTGACTTTCATAACGATCTAAGTTTTTAAAAACTATAATAATGTAGTTGTTGTTGTGATGCTTAAAACAACTGCAACAATGAATATGTAAGGAACCAACTTAAGAGGTACATATCCTTGTCTTTTAGATATAAAATCCATTTATACAAATCCTGGAATAATTTGTCCTGTTGTTAGATATGCGCCAATAAGTGCAATAAAGCCAATCATCGCAAATCTACCGTTAAGCTTCTCAGCTACGATTTTTTCCTTCTCAACTATTTTTGTTTCGTTCATTTCTTTGGTTGGTTGTTTAGCTAAGACGCTTCCTTATGCAATCTTGAAACAAATCTAATGATTGAAAAATATAAGTGTGAGTATAATTACTTACTCTCATACCCTCTATAAGCTGTGCTTATTAGACTTAATGAGATTTTCTCAATTTTAATAGAACAATTATTCAATAAAGTTAAAAAGAGAATTAATAGCTATTAATAAACAAAGGATATTAATGGAACCAAAAATCAATATAAATTTTTTAGAAAAATATATAGCTCATTTTGTAATTGATAATTGATATTGAACATAAAAGGATTACAAAAAAATTAGAAGAAGCTTTTTCATATCTCCATAATCTTTTAATTATTAGCTTCAACATTAAAAATTAATTATTGTTACATATATGTATCATAATTGCATATAATGTACCGAAATACGCATATTCCTAACCTTTTTCTTTACATTAGTTAATAAGAATGTTACGTTTGTTAACAATTAAATTATTTAACCAATGACTAATTCTTCATACATAACTACAGAATCAGGTGGAAGGCAGAATATTTTTCCAACTGAACCTCGTCCTTATGTTGATCAATCTGTTTCTTACGATGGATATCCTCAAAACGCAGAAAAAGTTAATGGTCGATGGGCAATGATCGGTTTAGTTGCACTTTTGGGAGCTTATGCAACTACAGGCCAAATAATTCCAGGTATTTTTTAATGTCTCCTCTTTCAGGTTTTTTTGCTGTAATCGTATTCTTCACAGCTATACTCGTTGCTTATCTAACCAAGCAATTTCAAAACGAAAATTTAAACTATCTAATTTCAAATCCAATGACAAATTCAAACCCTAAAGTAAAAACAATCGAAAAAGAAAAAGTTGTTGCAGAAACTCTCAATGGCAGATTCGCAATGCTTGGATTAATTGCTGCTGTCGGAGCTTACTTAACAACAGGCCAAATAATACCAGGTTTTGTCTAAATGCTTTTACTTTCTGTACCATTCTACGATTTTCCATCTTCGCCCATACTAATAATTGGCGCGATAGGGATTGTTGTAGCACTGGCTGTATTTTTTCTAGCTTACAAAAAGTACTTTAATTCTCCATTTAACAAAGAACTTCAATTAAAGAAAAAAGCTCTATTGAAGGAGAAAACAGAACTAAACAAAAAACTTGAGAAAATAGAGCAAGATTTAAAAAATTTATAGTAAAAACCAATGAACATAGACATTTTCTTAATCTCTTTCTTTACTTATCTCTTAATACCAGTAGTAATGATCGCTAAGGGGAAAAAAGCAACTAACTAAGAAAGATTTAGACTCCCAAAATTAGAATTTAAACTCTATTCAATACTTACGAAGTCGTTATAGAGTTTTTATATAAGTTTAAGGAGGGTAATCTTATGACCACCCTCGCTATCGAGCTACTGGTCTTGACTGTAGTTTTAGTAAATTTTGGAGCAATCCTTACAGGTAATATCTATTCAAAATCAGTAAAGGAATTTAAACGCAACAGATTATTTTGCAGTAAGTCTTTCAGCAATCCCTATTGCATTATCTGAGCAAAATTTTTGCTCCTAATTTAATAGGTCTTTAGCGATCAGCATAAAACGAGAATTTGCTAATCTTTGGCAACTTCGGAGAAGTGGGTCGCTTTTCATTTTGTAAAAATTTGACAATAATAATTAAAGTTTAAGCAACCCTAAATTCCCGTTTCATATTCATTTCAGGCAGGTCATTCATTGAGTCTCTCCATTCCTGGGCCCACTCACTTTGACTATGTTTATAAATTCTAATTAGTTCATCTACAGAGGAATCATGATAATCAACTCTAAGGTCTAAAAGGGGAAAGCCTAGTTCTCCACTAACTTTTAGAGCGCTTGAGGTTGAACGGAGGCTTCGTTTATCTCCACCTACACTTTCTCCCGAATTCAGAGCATCAAGTAGTCTTTTCCCTAATTTAATATTTGGATCACTTTGTTTGAAGACATCAGCCATCACCTCAAGAACTTCAATATTCTCTAGAAAATTGCCAGCTACAGAAAAGTTTTCTCCACTAATATGTCCGCTTGTCTGAAAACATTCTTGACCTGTCCAGCATGCGCTTCTCCCATACTTATCAATTAAGTGAACCTGTCTTTTTTCCCTGCCAAAATCTTCTTTAATTAAATCTTCCAAAACAATTTTCGAATCAGAGCAAGATTGGAGTGACTCAAGACTTCTTATTCCTAAATAAGGATTAGTTTGCCCTTGAGTTGCAACAGCACCAACCTGTGATCTAACAAATGAAACTGTTGAGCCAACAGCTATATGGCAAGAAGAAACTGCCACACCAAATCTATTTTTTAAAGGATCAAAACCAATGATTGAAAATGTCATTTATATCATTAGAGGCTTGTCTAAAAAATTCTTATCAATGGAAAATATTGTATTTAATAAAACCTCAATACCATTAGCACATTGATCAAGAGAAGTATATTCCTTATAGGAATGACTCAGACCATTTCTGCTTGGGACAAAGATCATAACCATAGGACAGATCCTTCCTATTTCTTGTGAGTCATGACTTGCTTTGCTTGGTAAGATTCCAGTTTTAAATCCCAACTTTTCAGATTCATGAAATGAAGAGCTCACTAATTTAGGACATGACTTAGTGGGGATCACTTCAAATTGAGGTTCTATCTGTACTACGCATCCAGTACCTTCTTGAATTTCTGAGCATAGATTCTCAATTCTTAAGCTCATTTTCCCAATCACATCTTCATCCAAATCTCGCATATCTATTGTGAATACTGCCTCTCCTGGAATAACATTTGCCGCATTGGGATGTAATTTCAATTTACCAACAGTTGCGACTGCACTTTCAGAAGTAGTTTTAGCTATCTGTTCAATGCCAACAATAATTTTAGAGGCGGCCAAAAGTGCGTCATTTCTATTTGACATCGGGGTAGTTCCTGCATGATTTGCCTGACCTTTAACCCTAACGGTTATTCTTTTTTGACCTACTATTCCATTAACAATTCCGATATCCAAACCACCATCCTCAAGTACCTTTCCCTGTTCAACATGTAATTCAAGAAAAGCGAATATATCTTTTTTACTTCTTGCCGCACTTTTAATCTCAAGCCAATTTCCACCAATCCGAGAAAGATTATCAATTATTGAGCAAGAATTACTGGTAACAAAATCTTCTTCTTTAACAGATAAATTACCTGTAAAGCCTTTACAACCAATCATTGTCGATTCTTCATCAGCAAAGACAATTATTTCAAATGGTCTATTTAATTTAATGTCATTTTCCTGAAGAAAAAAAGCAATTTCAATTCCTGCAATCACTCCTAAAGTTCCGTCATACTTACCTCCCTTTGGAACAGTGTCGAGATGAGATCCGGTAACAATGGGAGGTAGATTATTATCATGCCCATTTAATCTTGCAATAATATTTCCTGCAGTATCAATTCTTATTTTCAAACCTAATTCCTTAAGGGTTTTCATAAAAAAATTTCTTGCATATATATCTTCATCAGAAAAACCTCTTCTTGAAACAGAACCATTCTCAGAAGCTCCGATTGAAGAAAAAGAATTTATCAAGTCTTGGATTCTCTCCCTATTAATTACCTGTGGCTCTAGGATATTTAATCCAGCGCTATAACTCATACTTCTATTACTTAAACCTATTTAACGTCTCTTATTTTTCAAATAAAACCTGTATTGGTTTACACCTTTTCAGAAATTAATTTAAGAAACGAATTCAAACTTTCCAGCCCAAATTATCAGCCATCTTTTGAGCCTTATCAGGGATATCCTCAATTATAAAAATCTTATATAAGATCTGAACGCTTAAAAGATGATTGATTATTGCATCCAATTGTACTTTTTCTGAGGCATCAAGCTCTGAACTAAAAAATTTATTCAGCAAATCATTTACTTCTGTTTCATCCAAAATTCCAAATTCTCTTATCCTCTCAGGACTTAAAAAATCATTCACAATTTCCTGCATAGAACTTAAATTATCTTTATCTGCATGGGAAGGGGGAGCCATGAAAGGAAATTTTTCACGTTTATATAGTGATTCAGGCAGCAATCCTGACATGGCTTCTCTTAAAACATACTTCTCGACATTGTCTTTAATCCTTAATTCAGGGGGGACAGCAACGGCAGCTTCAGCTAGGTGATGATCTAAAAATGCAGGTCTGGCTTCCATTGAATTTGACATATCCACTCTATCTCCACCCCATGTGAGAATTTGGCCCTCAAGCATAGTCTTCATCCAAACATACTGAGCCTGATCAATTGCGTATCTATTTTCTAACTGTTCAAGATCAAGTTCTCCAAAAATTGCCGCCCCGGGATCATAAGTTTCCGTTATCTCTTTATATTTACTTGAGACTAGACTTTTCGCATAAGTTTCACATGCAAGCCAAGGTTGAAGGCAACTTGGCGTGAATCCTAAAAATTCCTTGAAAGATTTATTACTTATCTCTTCATTAGCTAGCATCGCGCCCTTGAAAATATCATTTGAATTTTCCAGATTTTCTTTAAGATTCTCAGATTCTGAATTAGAAATTCCGACCCCCATAGGTATACATATCTTTTCTAAAAGCGGGATAGCCTCCAAACAATTCATCTGAGCCCTCTCCTGTCATAACGACCTTATAATCGAGCTCATTCACTCTTTTACTCATAAGGTACTTTGCAATTGCAAGGGTGTTATAAATAGATCTTTCAGTAAACCATAGAACCTTTTCAAAATTCCCATACAGATCATCTCCATTTATTTTTAAAATCTCATGATCTGCATTGGTGGCGACAGCCATCTCTTTTGCTATCGAAGTTTCATCATATCTTTCATCACTGAAACCAATCGTGAATGCCTTTACTGATTTTTGACTTATGGCAGAAGCCAATCCCAAAATTGAGCAACTATCAATTCCACCGGACAAATAACAGCCGACAGGAACATCAGCGACCATTCTTAATTCAACTGCTCTCAACAATTCTTTTCTAATATTTTCAATAAAATATTTTTCACTTTTATTTCTTTCATAAGTGTTTTTCTTAGGGAAATTTATATCCCAGAATTTTTCCTCTGTTATCTGAAATTTATTATTTACTCTTTTGACCTTAAGGATATATCCGGGTTTAACTTGTTTAACACCGGCGAATGCTGTAGAGCCAGGTACCATTATCTGCATCAATTGATGAACCAGTCCTTCACCCGTAAATTTTCTTTCAACTGATGGATGGGCGAATAATACTTTTAATTCAGAGCCAAATATTAAGGAATCATCGGTCTCAATCCAATATTGAGGTTTAATCCCAAAACGATCTCTTACAAGATAAAGACAATCCTGTTCTGCATCAAACAATGAAAAGGCAAATTCTCCTCGCAGATAAGATAATGATTCATCAATGCCATATTTCTCATAAAGCCTAAGCAATATTTCCGAATCGCTTTTTGAAGAAAAACTTACCCCCTGTGCAACAAGATCAGCCCTGATTCTCTGAAAGTCATAAAATTCACCATTATGCGCCATCAGAATATGATTTTCGGCACCACCCACAAAAGGCTGTTTTGCTCGATTTTCATTTAAATCTATTATTGATAATCTCGCATGACAGAATCCTACAGAGGCATCATCTGATAATTTATATCCAAAACCGTCAGGTCCACGATGGCTCTGAATAGCCGCCATATTTACAAGAATCTGAGGTTCAACAGATTTATCTTTTGATTTATTAAAAACCCCGCCTATTCCACACATCTAGTTAAACGACATCCATCACTCTTGTTGTTCTATCCATCAGACAGGTAAGTAATGCCATTCTTACAAATACCGCTCCTCTTGACTGAGCAAAATACCAATTTTTTGAGGTCTGATCCAATGATGTTGACAATTCTGGACCACGAGCAAGTGGATGCAATATTATGGAATCTTTTTTAAATGGCAACTCACTGTGCAATTTAAATGAACTTCCATGAACCTCATAATTTTCTCCCACCCATGCAATTGCATTTATATAGGTAACATCCAGAGAAGGCAATACTTTTTGCATATCCGTCTCCAGCTCAATCTTCAGATCAGATTCAATAAGTTGTTCAAGCTGGCCTTCATCAAATAAATCGCTCTGATCAATTGATTTGTCATCGTAAATGACAATAATTTTTTTTATGAAATATGGAAACTTGCAGAATAATTTCAGAAGAGATCTGACTGTTCTCATACGTGATGGAACTCCGATGATACCAATGGTTATTTTTTCACTATCATCAATTGATTTGTTAACCAGATGCGGTCTCCATTTAAAAATCGTATAAAGATCAGACATCGCCTGAGTGGGATGTTCATCGATTCCGTTACCGGCATTGATTATTGGAATTCTCAATGATTTTGTCATTTCAAAGATCGCCTCATTGTCACTTTCTCTGAGGACAACGCAGTCACCGTAATTATTAAACATATGAGCAATATCCAGATGGGTTTCTCCTTTGGCAATTCCAGTGGAACTTTTATCGGTGATATTTATTGAATCGCCGCCCAGCCTGTGCCATGCGCTATCAAACGATAACCTTGTTCTGGTGCTTGGTTCATAGAAGGCATTTATTAGTATCTTTCCCTTTAGGGGACTGTTATGGGAAATATATCTGTTTGGGTTACTTTCGAATTTTGCCGCCAGCCTGAAAAGTTGTAGAAGACAATCTTTACTGAAGGGGTCTATGGAAATTACGTGCCTGTCCAATAACTCATATAGAAATTCCGCTCTTTCCTTTATTTCAGATAATAAATTCTGAGGATGAGTGGAGCCGTAAATATCAGGTCCTATTCTTGAAAAAGAATATGATTTTTCCTTATGTGAGGTTTTTACTGTGTATGATCCCAAAATATTAAAGTTCTAAAATTTGTACCGATAACTACATTTTTATAAACAAAAATCAATAAAGACAAGTAATTTCAAAGAAAAATCTCAGAAAAAGTCTAATCATTATCAATTTCTGTATAGAACTAATACAGGAAATATTTAATTCGGCTCAGAATTTAACAGCACGAACAATCACTTTCAGATTCAGGATGAGAAGATTCCAGGGCATCTGCAATATCTCAGAGCATGTCAGCCACATACCCCGGAGGACATTGAAACTTGGCTATATACCCGACACTCTTCTTAGCCATTTCTGTATATGAGGGAAGGATCAGATCATCAATTTGATTCTGAGTGGGTTTCCATCTCGCCTCGCAACTGTCGGTCATTTATAAGCTTAGAATTTTTACAATATAATTTGAACTCCAGCTGATATCAACATCAAAAGATACAAGTGTATAAAATCATAAATTAATTGGACTTAAGATCAGTTACTGCACTCCCTAGCAATAATTTGACAGACACAGAAAAGCCATCTAAATTTACCATGCACACTTCAGAATCATTGTGCTGCAGGCAATCATGAATGGTCTAACCCGGCCCACTTTAAAATTGCCCTTGTAGCTCAGCGGTTGAGCACTCCCTTGGTAAGGGAGAGGCCCCGAGTTCAATTCTCGGCGAGGGCATAGCCCAAGCCCAGTTACCGCAAGGCTTTAGAAAGAATCAAGAATAAATCATAAATAGCCAGATATATCCAGATATATCCCTTATATATGCAATCTGCTCTAATTTCTGCTCTAATTATAGAAATAGATATTATTTCAAATGGCTAGCAGTAACAGAGTTTCATGGGAGAAAAGACTAAGAGATACAATCCGCTCTAATTATGGCCAAGGTTGGCGTGTAATAGGCGAAGATTCTGGTCGGACTAAATTAACCTATGAATATCCAACAGATGGCAAGAAGTCCTCTAGCACCCTCTCCATAGAATGGAAGGCTACAAACGGATTACAGATATTAAAAGCTATTGAATTTATAAAGCCATTGGTGATAAATCAAAATTTATCTCTTAAAGAATCCGCTCGAAGATGGAAAGCCCAATTTGTTGGAGATGAAACTAAAACTCCTAATAAAGCATGGAAAGATTTTCTAATAATTCCTCCAAAATTTTCCTATAAAAAGAAAGAATATGAAAAAGCCTATAAAGAATATGAGGCTGAATTAAAGGCAACAACTGTCGATCAATTTATGCAAACCAAACAAGGTTTAACGAGTAAAACTGAAAAAGATTGGCATACAAGAATTAGAAAATTTCTTGAATTAATTAATAAAAGAAATGCACCAAAAACGGGAGAAGAGTTAATAAAAGATTTAGCTAGAGATATGGGAGATATAGAGCCAGATCAAAAGAAAAGATATTTAAATGGTTGGTGCGACATTCTAAATTATGGAATCGAAAGACATTCAATGTCTAAAAGATGGACTCCACCAGATGCAAAAATCATCAAAGAATTAAGAGGTACTTCTACAAGAACTAGAAAACAAAAATTAACTCCTTATGTAGAAGAGCATGATTTATTTAAATTATTAGATCATCTCGAAGGAAGTGACCCTTCAATGTTTTTGGCTACTGGTTTAATATCTATTTTTGGTTTAAGACTTTCTGAATTAGCTGCACTTCATATCATTGAAAATAAATTGTATGTTGGCCAAATTAAAAACAACGTAAATACCTCTATTAAAAATAATGATTTAAGAAGAGCTTTTGCAATGGATTTAATAGAGAAACCTAATCTCGGAAATAAATTAATTAAGTTGTATAAATCAGGATTAGTTAAATTACCTGCAAGAGTTTTAAAGCAAATAGATTTAGTTGAGGAGAAAAGAAAATTTGGAGATGTTGGAGATGCCTTTAGAAAACTTCTATTAAAAGACAAAGTATGGCAAGAAATAGAACAGACAAAAGGTAACGAAGATATAACTCCCTATTCGTTACGTCATAGATTCGCCCATCAATGTCATAAAGGTTCAGCCAATCCAATAAGTATTAAAGATGCTGCCGAAGCTATGGGTCATAACACCGATACTCACATGGATTCCTATGGTTCATATACAACTGAATTAGCTATTGAAAAGGCATTTGAAAGACACGCTAAAAATAGGATTGAAGCATGAACTGTCGAAGTATTCCCGAGCGAGATGATTGGTTTTTGACCGATCGAAAGCCAACAATCTGCCCCAGATGCGGAAAAAAAGAAGTTAGAAAAGCTGTTGTAGGTTATCCACTCGAAGAAGATTTCTACAATGACAATATTTATTTAGTTGGCTGTATTCCAGACTTTCCTATTGATAGAACTTGGGGCTGCCGACAATGTGACGCTGCATTTTTCAAAGACACTCCAAGGAATAAAGCTGCACTTGGCGGGCTAGTTCCCCATCAATGGCCAAAAGAGTAATTAACCAGATATATCCAATTAGTAGCAAAAGCCTAATTAGCTGCTATAACAGTAATATCTAAGGCCAGTAAAAGGTCTGAAGTTCAACCAGCCTAGTCCTCATTAGAACACCACTATTTAGAGATTAGGAAAGCGGAACAGGGATTATCAAGAATATTTTGAATTTTTTATGGCTCACAAATTAAGGAAAAAAAGTAGATTAACTCCAGAACGTGTTTCTGCGAATGTTGATTTTCTTGGCCCTATTTTGAAGAGTTGTAGCCCTGCGGACTTCGAATATTGGAGGGAAAAGTTACCTCATTTACATAAGGCGATTAAGTCAGGCTTATTTAAAAAATACAAAATAAATTTTTGATGGTCTTTTAACTTCCGTTAAGAGGAACCAAAAAATGAAAAACCAGAAATGGTTTAAAACGCCCGAAGCTAAAGTAATTTTGGGCTGTTCAGATCAATATCTAAAAAAGAGCCGAGACTCCCATGGAGGATTTCTTGAGGAGGAGGTTCATTATAGATTTGGTGCAAGTGTAAACTCCCCGATTTATTGGAATGTCGAGGAGATAATGAAAGTTTTTCACGATCGAGGGAAAACTATTCGAGTGGGTCGAGAGTTGGTTAAACAGTTACAGGAAGAGAAATAATGCCAAAAGCTACTCACAACCTGTCCCTAGGAGAGGGAAACTATTTTAGTGGCAAAAGGCCTGCCAATACTAAAAATCACTCTTCTAAAAGCCCCTCATTAGAGCCTAGATTAGAGCGTACTGGTCGATTTATCCGATCGAGTAGGAAGAATCCCTGCCCTATTTGTGACCGATCAAAAGACGATAAGTGTGCTTGGAATAGTGAAGTAATCCATTGCTATAACGGCAGTTCTAACTATCCTCCCCAAAATTTAAAACTTGGCGAAGTAGTAGAGCTAGACATACCTTGGGCATTGGTCAAAAAAAATGCGGGATTTTCTGGAAATCATTGGATTTTTATTCCTGATAAACCAATCGGAAATGCCAAGCCATTAATCAAAAAGCATATTCCCAAAGTATCTATTCCCAGACTCAATAAATTGTTCAATGTTGTTTACGACAATGTACAAGAGGCCCTAAAACCTGAATTAAGTTTTCTGAACTTGCAACAGTTGGAGGCGGTATCTGTAAAAACTACTGAGGCATTAGCTGAGACAAAAACTATCTTGGCAATGTCCAAACAGTTTTCGCAACAACAACTAATTAATGACATTCAATTAACCAATCTTTTTGAATGTACAAAAACTTACTATCGCCAATTATCCAATCGGGCTGAACAGATTAAACAATTCAGAGTTGATTTCTTGGGAGAGATGGAGGTGCGAGATGACCACATCTAAAGCCTTTGATGATGCACTATATGGAGATAGTTCAGATAATGAAATTACTCCTGAAGTGGTTGTAGATGAAGCTACTGGAATTATTCTTTCGGGAAGTGGTAACAAACTAATCCAAAACCATGAGGCACTAGCTCTCATTGATGGGGTAGTAGTTTCTAATCCAAAAATGCCAAACGGAAAAGAGGTTAGATATGCTCTTGGTCATAAACCCTGTCTCAATATTAGAACTAGGTTTATTGAGGTTGGAGATTATGAATTAACTCAAGATCAACTATCTCGTTTATATCTGCAATTAAGTAACCATAAGCAAAAATGGTCAAAGCAAATGACCATTGATGCTGTTAATACTGTTGCTGAAATAAATGCGTATGACCCAATAGCTCTTTACTTACAAAACCTAAGTTCTAAAGATGCTTTACCTGATAAAGATTGGTTTAATTTAGATCAATTTTTATTTAATTTAGATGACCCAATAGCTCGGGCATTTATGCCTCGTTATCTTGTAGCTGCTGTCAAAAGAGCTATCGAACCCGCCTGCCAAAATAGGCAAATCCCTGTCTTAATTGGCCCTCAGAATATTGGAAAAACTGAGCTAGGTCGATCGTTATTTGGCAAATATTATGGAGGAGGTATATCGACAAAATTCGATATAGATGACATTACTAAACTCGAAAGGCTTTGGTGTTGTGAACTGGCCGAGCTAGATGGAATCACTAGAAAGGGTCAAATAGAGAGTTTTAAAACTTTCATTAGTGACTGTGAAAACTTCGATCGAAGAAAATATGGCCAAGGCATTGTCAAAATTATTCGAAGAAATGTTTTCTGGGGAACTTCCAATACTCCACCATTAAACGATTCAAGTGGTTCAACTAGATTTGTTTGCATACCAGTTCCCAAAAAAGAGTTACCTTACAAAAGGGTTGGAGATGCCTTCGATCAAATTTGGTCGAGAGCTTATTGGGAATATAGAAGGGGTTATCAATGCTATTCGCCTAAAAAGGAAATGGACTCTATCGAGGAAAGGAACTTGGCTTTTGAATATGTTGATAGTTGGTTTGAAATAATTGAAGAGTTTGTAGAGAATACCACTCTCGAACTTATCCCAACTAAGAGAATCCATGAGCTATTGGATTTAGAACCTCGGCATTTGGGGAACCAACAATACGCCACTCGGATAAGAAAAATAATGGCCAAGTGTGGTTGGAAATATGACAGGCCGACAATAGGAGGAGAGCAGCGAAGAGGTTATATAAAAATTGATAAAAAAGGCTAATTTATCAAAAAAATAAATTTATTAGTCGGGCTTGCCACCCGATTTTTTTATTTGTTTGGTTATTCCTTATATATGTATCTAAAAAATAAATATCTTTATAGTTATTTCCTTGGCAACCTTGGCAAATGGCCAACCCTTCCCATGATCTGGGAAACCTTTTCGAATGAAACTCGTTACTATAACTAGACTCATGTTTTCGAGTGGTCAAAATTAGAGCAGTTATTAGAGTATTTGGGTTAAAATGGAGGTATGAACGCTCTTGATGTTTACACAAAAAGGAATATTTACGACTACTTAGCAAAGCCCGAAGAAAAGTACGATAAAGATTATTCAGAAGAGAGACAAAAAATTAGAAAGTACATTCGAGAAGATGATCGCAAAACAAAAGCTCAAGGAGGCGTTATTGATTGGGGTTATCTTTTAAACGCTGCTGACGGCTTCTAATTTTCCCAAACTGGCGGGGTCTTTCTCCAACCCTGCGACAATAGTTTTTTATATTCATCTCTAGCCTTTTCAATTTTTAATTCTTCTCGTTTGGTCATTACTGGCGGTTCCTTCCCAAGGACTCCAACTATCTTTCCATAGTCAACAAACATATATTCAAAAAATCTATCTTTATTAGCTGTATTTTTTATAAATCGTCTAACTTCCGATCGGTTGGAATTGATGAGCCAGAAAGATTGAGCCATGATTCAGAGTTACCTTCAAAATCTAATATTTTTTTATTTTTATTGGGAATATCGAAAATTTTTCCTGATACATCAAGAATTTTATCCGTAGTAGGCTGTTGATCTTCCATGCTTAAATTTCTTAGCTTTAGTTTCGCCATCTAATACCAAATCTTTCATACATCTAATCCCTGAAATAGCTGCACCATAGTTATTCTGTCGCATACTTTTCTGTATATTTAGCTCTAAAAGGTTAATTAATCGAGCAGTTATGTCTCTTTTATCGACTTTTTTGAGGTCTTTTTGAAGCCTTAAATCCGCTTTATGTATGTAATAGAGGGCGTTTCGGCGTGTACACCCCCATTTTTCGGAAAGATGCGAAGCAAGAGTACTGGTTCCATAGCCATCAATTAAGGCTTGAAGTGCCTCTTCAATTCTTCTTTCTTTTTCTGCCTTAGTAACTCTAGTCATTTGGGAACCTCCTTTAATTCCAAGTCGAGGCAATACATTTGCATATCCCTAAGAGTGAAATACACGATCGAAGCAAAAACTGAGACTGTTACATGGTTAGCCCCAAATTTTGTTATCTCGTTAGTAACGTGTAAAACCTCTTTGGAAATCATAGAACTGACTCTATTAACTCCTTTCGGGTTTCCATCTTTGCAAGCTCTTCGGCAAGGTAAGTTTGATTTAATTCTTTTTGCCTGTTCGAGATGGATAGTTGTAGCTGCGATAAATGCTCTTCAATTCTTTTCTTATAAATTGGAATTTTTACCAATTCTTTTAAATGTCCGTAGGCCCATTCTTCATAACCTTCGGGAATACCTGAGTTATAAGTTCCTTTAGCTATTTGCTCATCTCTCATCTGGATTAATTTGTTAAAACAGATTCGATAATGTTCGCCCGATAAATGAAGCCAACCAAAACAAGGGTGTAATTTTGCGAGTGCCATAGTTAAATAATTGGATTACCTGTGCCTACGTTGTAGTTATTAGCCGAACGCCATTCCCTAACTCTTCTTTGTTCAGCATTTTGCTCTTTTAACTTTTCTGTTTGTTCAGCCATTCGAGTAGCTGCCTCTTTTCTTGCTTCCTCGATTTCTGCCTGTCGAGAATGATAGCCAGTATTAAATCCTAAATAACTAGCCACATGAGGTTGGTGCTTTTCGATTATGAATTTAGCGGTCATTGATAACTTGCTTGGGTCGAAAGGTTGGCCCCATATTCTTTGAGGTAAATACTTTTTATCAAACTCGTAATTTTCTAATAATTTACTTTCGAGAGCTTTTGCCTCTTCCTCTACCTTTTCGGCGTTAATATGAGATTTAGCAATTTTTGCGTCTAGTTCATTTGGGTCAAACATAAGCAGCTTTTAAGTTATATCTATAATATATACACTAAATATAAGAGAATAGCTATACTAAAAGTGTCTCTATGACAGGCATAGAGTAGCTTTAAGGGGTTGGCGTAGCCCCTTTTTTAATGTTAATTAGTAAGCCCTATTTATAAAGAATAAAAAGACTAGATACATTTGTATAACTTGGATATAGCTATAAAAGATAGGGGAGAGCCTTCCGCTCTAGTTTCCGCTCTAATTGGTTAATACTTTGTAATAATTAGTCTATAAAGCTAGTCATAGCAACCACTCTTAAAACTATTGGCTTCCCTTGGTAAGGGAGAGGTCTGGGGTTCAAGTCCCGACGAGGGCACTTGCGCTATTGATTAAAATAACTGGAATCTCATAGGACAGCATTTTACCTAAAATTCAGATATATTTCATAAAGCTTGTATTCCTGCAATGTCACTATCTTCATACCGGAAGCACAGAATATATATTGCAGCAAACATGAATTATGGTCTTGGTTCTGATGATCCAGATGAGTTGGCTTACTACAACAAAATCAGAAATGCGATGGATGATATGAAAAAAGAACAAGTAAAAAATGGAGTACCCTTCAACTAAAATGACTGCGTGAGAATTTATTTTTTTTCAATATCTTACCCATATTCAAATTCAATTGTTGATCCTTTATCCGTATAAAGGAGTTCCTCAAACCGTACATATTTATTAGTCGGATAGCTTGCCTGACTAGTTAGAACATAATTGTAGTCGTCATGAGCAAATGTCTACCAAATCCACTCTAAAAGAAAATCATAAGTCTGAGATTGAAGAAAGATCAGAGGAAGAACTTCTTGAGGAAGAAATCAGGAATCAGCAAACATTGGATAGCTTTGTTGAATCTGATAAGAACTGGGGCTGATCAAAACTTATTTATTAGGAGAAAGTTATGAACTTAAAAAGATCACCATTCTCAATCTTGAATAAAGAAAGTAGAGAAATTGACTATATCAAAGAAGTTTACAAGAGAAAAATTCAAGCTGAAATTGAATCTTATAAAGATCCCGAAGATGAAGATAAGAGAGATACAATCCAAGCTCAAGATATATTGATGCTTGATATGATTTCAATTTAGTTATTCTTTTTTTCTTCTTCTTATCCTTTTTTTTTCTTCTTTACCTCTTCATAAACCACATCAGCCTTCTGTTCAATATTATCCAGCTTATTTGAAAGTTCCTTTAAAGTTTCTGCTTTTCCTTCTTTTACTACGGTATTTTTTAGCTCAATAATTTTAAGGGGCTCTTCTTTAATTACAGTATCTTTTGTCTCTTCAGTTTTAATTCCAAACTTACCTTTTATAAAATTGGCCATAAAGATAAGAACAGGTACATGGGCTAGACCACCTATTACTATTCTTGTTTCTGAATAAGCCATTTAATAGTTAAAAGTTCTGAGATATTTAAGCATAAATTTAATTTTTAAATTCATTTTTATTAAGCCAATAAATATTTGTAATCATTTCTTGATTCGTAGATCAAAAATCTTGCTATTAATTAAGTAGAGACTTTTTTATTAAATGCCATTAGACGTATTTCTAATGAACATGTGTGTTGTAGTTATAGCATTGCTTATCAGAAGAGAAATCAAACTTAAAAAGGCGAGATAAATTATGAAAACACAAATTTTAAAAGAGCATTACATTCCAAATATCCATGCTATTACTATTTTACTAATGCTTCTTCTATGTCTATGGTTACCTCTAGCACTCAGATTCTTATTAATAATTTAGTCAAATTAATTAGCTTTTGTCAGTACCAAAATTTCTTCTAAAAGAGCTATGCACTGGTCCATCTTCCCATCCTTGATTGTGAAGTGGGGATGTATAGAAACCATGGTTGTATCAAGAGATATTAATTTGTAGATATTTCTCCTATCTTTTTAGCAACTAATCTTTATGAACAAATTAAAAATATAGATTATCTAAAAATTAAGAATGTTAATTTGGTATCACATGTACCGTTTATATGTTTTTTGAAAGCTATTAATTGGATATGAGTTATTTCGCTGAACCAAACCATATTGAATATGATGTATGGTTCGATGAAAACATCGACCCAGTGGATCTTGTGAATTACTCAGATGAAAAGGAGTTTAGTGATTCGGTACACTTTAAGTTCTATAAAATGTCCACTAGAAATTTAACGATTGGTTCTTCTGATAATTTGTACTGGTAAGTAAAAGATTTTTCACTCCATAAATATTTATGAATCTTATGCATAATATGTTCCATCACTTTCTCTTCTTGCCTTAGCTAATACAATTTCATCTACAACTTTTTCAATCATGTAAGCACTTTTTTTACCAAAACATTTTTCTTTTTTAATACTCTCAAAATCATTTGGGATTAAATCATTATGTTCACAACAGTCGCATTTAATATCAATTTTCTTACCTCTGAAAACCTCCAAAGCTCTAGAAAAAATCCATTGCTGAACTGAAATACTTTCCCAACTATCAAAATTCGACCATTCATCAAAATCCCTATTAAGGATACCTTTTAATCCATCAACCTGATTTACATATACTAAGTATGAATCTTTTCTTGGTTCATTATTAATACCAATTGTTTTGACAGAATTTTGATTCATTAGATATAGATTGATTGAGTAGCCTTATAAATCTAGATGATAATTTCAAAAATATAAACAAACAAATGTCTCAAATAAGATCATTAATTGCTTTATCTAATCTAGAAATATGATTTGTATTTCTGAGTAATTCAAAATCCTTAAAATCAAAGCCCGGGCCAACACAACAACTCACTAAAGTAAATTCGCCTGTACTTTTTGCAGCTTGCCAATATCCAGATGGAATCATTTCTATTGGATTATTGGAATCTAAAATTAAATTTCTTATCAACTTATTATCATTATCTAGGCACCATAAATTCAGAGGCTCGCCCCTTAGATAAATCCAAATTTCATCAGCATTTTTCACTCTATGCCAAGCACTTTTTGCATCTCTCTCCAGAAGATAATAAATTCCTGTAATAAAGTTTCTACTTTGGCCATCTTCCCTTATTAAAGAATTCTCACTCCTTACTATCTCTCTAAACCATCCACCCTCAGGATGAGGAGATAAATTGAATTGTTTGATTATTTCTACTTTTTTTTTATTAGGATTCACATCACAAAAATATCTTTTAAATTTCTCTTATAGTTAAAAACTAACTGAAAATAAATCAAAATAAACTATATTTTCTAAAAAATTAAGAACAAATAACTGACAAATCTACAAAATTTTTATTTTCATCTGCTAGTTCAGTAATGATTCTATTGAGCCATTCAGAGGTCGTTTCACAATAGCCTATATTTAAAATAGTTTTTTGCTTTGCTGTTTCTTTGTTATTCATAGTTAAAGTATTTTTATATAAATTAGTCTTTAATTAAATCTATGTGAATGAGTCTTAATTACTATCTGTTTTAAAAAGTTGTATTTTATACATATTTAAGAAATGCTAGTAAACAAATAAAATTAAATCGTTGACAAGAAAATGTATACAAGTAAGAGTAGAAAAAATTTATTATTTAACCTATGAATAACATCAAGATTGAGGAATTGATGAAAGTAAGGTTCGATGGTATTGCTAATAGAATTGGGCAATTAAGCAAAAGGGAAAGTGAGTCTTTATTACTTGAGCATCTTGAGTGGTTGGAGGGAGGATGGGAGACTGAAGAAATCTTATTTTTAAAAAAGCCCTACAGGAAATGGTGGTTCTAACTCCACTTCTATAAATAATTAATGATGGCCTAAGGGACCAGGGCCAGAGCCTATTTTATAAGAATTGTCTAAAGATTTCTCAACAAATAATTTCGCTTTTTGTATGGAATCAAATAGATCAAAACCTAAAGCCTTGTAACCACAAATAGCAGCACTCAAAGTACAGCCACTTCCATGGGTATTTTTTGTATTTATAAAATTATTAAATAGCCACTCTTTTCTACCATTTAAGTCAAGGAAAAAATCCTTCCCTTTCATATTTTTTAAACCACCACCTTTTATAAGTACCGCTTTAGCTCCAAGACCAATAATTTTTCTTGCTGAATTTTCGATATCTTCTTTACTCCTTATTTCTAAACCAGAAAGTAGATTTGCTTCATAAATATTTGGAGTTACCAAATCAGCAATTGGTAATAAGAGTTTTTTATAAGCATTAATAGCAGAATCTTCCAGTAATTTAGAACCAGTTCTTGTAACCATCACTGGGTCAATAATTTTGGTTATTTTGTATGTATTTAATTTTGAAGCAGTATCATTAATTATTCTTTCATTTAATAACATTCCAGTTTTTAAGGCATCAATTCCAAAATCAGCAAATAAAGTATCTAACTGATTTAATAAAGTATTCTTCTCTACTGGTTGAACGCATGTAACCTCTATACTATTTTGTGCGGTAATACATGTAATAACAGAACATCCATGTACTTTAAGGGCCATGAAAGTTCTCAAGTCAGCCTGTATTCCTGCTCCACCCCCTGAGTCACTACCGCCTATTGAAAGTGCAATTTTAGAATACATAATTTATTAACTCGTTTTTGAAAGTACTA
The DNA here is from genome assembly GCA_902573335.1 of uncultured Synechococcaceae cyanobacterium. Taxonomy (GTDB): domain Bacteria; phylum Cyanobacteriota; class Cyanobacteriia; order PCC-6307; family Cyanobiaceae; genus Prochlorococcus_A. The sequence goes on from CACGJI010000005.1 coordinate 21,359, forward strand.
TAAATAAATTTTAATTTAAATCAGAAATCTGAATATGCATTAAAAAAATCTAACTCCAATTCCATAGCTCTCCTGTATAAATATTTGGCCTGATTAATGTCATATAATTCTTTATTAGTCTCAATAAGATTTTCAAGTGAAGATGCTAGCTTTTCAAAGCTCTCATCAGAATAAGTAATTATCCATTCTTTATATTTAATATCAAAATCCTCTTCATACAAACTTTTTCCTATCCAAGAATAAAGTCGCATACATGGAGTCATTGCAAACATTATTTCAACGGAGCTAAGTCTTTTGGAAGTATCATCAAGAAAATCTGTATAATTTTTAGTGGCTTTTTTTATATAGTTATTAGACAAATCAATATCCCATTCTTTTGCATACGTTTCATGAAGTATTAACTCCTCTGAAACCCCCATTAACAGTTCACTTAACTTCCTTATTGAGTACTTATCTTTTGATTTGGAAACAGCAAGACCATAAGCCTTAGCAAAAGTCTCTAAAAAGAAATAATCTTGAGCTAAATATTCTTGAAATATTTTTTTAGGGAGACTTCCATTCTTTAAACCTTGAACAAATTTTGTATTTAAACTTAGTAAAGCAATCTCATAATTATCCTCCCAAAGTTTTTTTGTTATTTTCATTTTTTTGATTTTTAGTTATTCTAAAATTTTTAATATTTTTTAACTACAAACTTAATCTTATTTTTCTAGGATTAAAAGAAAAAATTATGAAAGAAATAAATATCTTATGGTTTAAGAAAGATTTAAGAATTTTTGATAACGAAGCTCTCTGTGAGGCTATAAAAGATAATGATATTTTACCTATTTATATTATTGAGTTAGATATTTGGAGCCAAAATACTCATTCAAATAGACAATGGCAATTTTGCAAAGAAAGTTTAATAGATTTAAGAAATGCATTTGCTGAGATTGGACAACCATTAATTATTAGGACTGGTAATGTTATTAATATATTTGATGAAATTAGTTCAAAATTTAAAATCAAAGGTATATATAGCCATCAAGAAACCGGAGATTGGCTTACTTATAAAAGAGATCAAAAAGTAAGAGAATGGGCTTTAAGCAAAAATATTATTTGGAAGGAATTTCTACAATTTTCAGTTTTTAGAGGAAATTTAGATAGGAATAATTGGTCTAAAAAGTGGCAAAAAAATGCCGAAAAAAACTTTTTAAAGGCTCCATTAAGAATTAATGCTATTGACTTTGATGTTGGAGAAATACCCTCAGATGGAATTTTTCCCTTTAAAAAAGAAACTTGTCCAGGAAGAATGCAAGGTGGAAGAAAGAGAGGTTTAGAGAGAATGCAATACTTCTTTAGTAAAAAATTATATTCTTATTCAAAAGATATTTCTAGCCCAGAAAAATCATTTGATAGTTGTTCAAGACTATCCCCATATATTTGTTGGGGATGCATTTCATTAAAAGAAATATTTAATAAAGCAAATATATCAAAAAACAATAATTCTAGGATGTTAAAAAGTAGGTTAACTTGGCATTGTCATTTTATTCAGAAACTTGAAAGTGAACCAGAACTAGAGTTTAGGGAATTCCATCCTTTTTTTAAAAACATTAGAGAAAAAAATAATGAATTACTTTATTCATGGAGTTCAGGTAATACAGGCTTTCCTTTTATAGATGCATGTATGCGCTCATTAAATTTCAATGGATGGATTAACTTCAGGATGAGAGCTATGTTAATGTCTTTTGCTAGCTATAATTTATGGCTACCATGGCAAGATTCAGGTTCAGAATTAGCAAATAAATTTGTAGATTATGAGCCTGGAATACATTGGAACCAATGCCAAATGCAATCTGGAACTACATCTATAAATACCAATAGAATTTATAATCCTATTAAGCAGGGAAAAGATCATGATCCTCAAGGAAAATTTATAAAAAAATGGATACCAGAATTAAAGGATATATCACTTAATTTCATTCATGAACCATGGCTATTATCTAGATTTAATAAAGAAGAATATGAACAAATTAACTACATAAGACCAATAATTGACATCCCAAATAGCACTAAAACTGCAAAGAAGAAAATTCAGGAAATCACTAAAAAGGATGGATATTGGGATATCTCAAAAGAAATTTATTTAAAACATGGTTCTAGAAAAAGGCTTAGAAAAAATATAAGTAATAAAAAAATTGTTTCTAAAGAAAAGGAAATACAATACGAACTGAAATTAGATTTCTAAATTTTATTGTAAGAAATTTCCAGATTCTTTTTAGTGAATAGGTAAGTTTTTTAAATTTTGAAATTGAATATATAAATCCACGATGAAGTAATGCAAGCTTTAATGTATTTATTAGAATTTATTAATTATGTCTGAAAGATTTGAATGGGACGATACCAATAGTTCAGGTATATGGTGGAGTACTAATGTAAGTATTAGAGACGAGTGCATTTTGCTTAAAGAAGATACTCAATGCGAAGATTCTGATATCGTCGAACTTCTTAGGAGTATTGCACAAAATATTGAAGATAATGGCCTTTAATTTTTAAATGAATATTCTCTCTTTTAGAGATTTTGAATTCCTTTTACAGCTTTTATTAATTCGATAGTAATACCTTTTTCACTCATTGAATGACCAGCATCATTAACAATAATTAATTCAGAATTCTTTAATTTCTTATTTAGATCCCAAGCACTCCTAACAGGACATACAACGTCATACCTCCCTTGAATTATTTTTGTTGGAATCGATTCTATTGCTCTTATACTTTTTAAAATAAAATCATCTTCTAAGAAAATATTATTAATAAAATAATGACATTCGATCCTTGCAAAGGCATCTGAAAAAGAATTAACTTGAGACTTATCAAAATCAAATTTTTTATTTATTAAATGACTAGTTGAGAGTTCCCATTTTGTCCAAGCTGCTGCTGCTTTTGATCTAAGATTTGCATCTGAAGATGTTAGATATTTATAAAAAGAACTTATTAAATCATTTCTTTCTTCTTTTGGTATTACAGAAATATATTCTTCAAATTCATCAGGGAATATCTCACTTGCACCATATTGATAGAACCACAATAATTCAAACTTTCTACATAAAAATATTCCTCTCAAAGTTAAGCTCGTAACTCTTGAGGGATTTTTAATTGCATATATAAGTGAAAGTGTTGAGCCCCAAGATCCACCAAACAAATGCCAACTATCTATTTTTAATAGAATCCTTAATTTCTCAATATCATCAACTAAATGATTAGTCGTATTTTCTTTTAATTCGGAGAAAGGAGTTGAAGAACCGCAACCTCTTTGATCAAATTGTATAATATCAAATTTATCTGGATCAAAGTATCTTCTATATCTTGGTTGACTTCCTCCTCCTGGGCCTCCATGAATAACTAGTATTTTTTTACCATTTGGATTGCCAGATCTTTCCCAATAAATCGTATGAATATCACTTACTTGTAAAAAACCCTTTTCACGAACTTCAATTTTAGGAAACAAGACTTGATCTTTCATTGTGAAATATTTTTAAACACTTAATAAATCCATATTATCCAAAAAGAAGTCTAGTTTAGAAGTAGTTTATTAAAAAAAAAAGGACTGGTGGTACAGTCCTTTTTGATATTTGATTTCCTTCTAATAGGATATAAAATTACATATTTTAAAGTCTATTTACTCATAAACCTTGAATACGTGAATTCGGGGATTTCTCTCGATAATTTCAGTCCCTATTGTCGCTAGTAATTATAAAGCGAAGTCTTATCAGACTAATTGATTGAACTTTAATTTTCGAATAATCCCATTCTCAGGAATACGCTTCCTATATTTTGGAATTTGCTAAATTTCAGGCGGACTATCAATCATTTAGATTGCCTCCGAACTCAACATTTATAAATTACTCCTTTTTATATTTTCAGTAAATCCGTAAATATGCTGATTTACTTTTTTCTTAATTTATAAGAGGATTTTAATGATCCTTTGTTTTTTATAGATAAATATAAATAATAAAGTCTATAATCTCTTAGTTATTCAGATTCATAGAGCAAAATAGATTCAATTATTCTTTTATCACTATCAGAAAGTTTATAATCTTCCAATTTCCACTGAACGAATTTTACACACTCATCAATAGAAGGATTCTTATCCCGGCACTTACGCCACTCTCTAATCCAATCTGCCAAGGCAAAAGTTATTTTTGTAGTAAGCATATTTACCAATCAGAGTAATTAAAATCTCCGCCTATAGGTTCTTCATAAAATTCCTCTTCTTTTATACCTTTATCATATTTTTCAATTATCTTTTTATAAGAAGCTATTGAGGGAAGTAAATCTCCTACATATATGGGTTCCATTCTAATTGTTATAATAATTTTAATTATTTATTATTTTATATAAGAATTGAATAAATAGATTATTAATATGCATTATGGATTTCATCAAAAAGAACAAGATCTTAACAGTAATGGCCGTAATTGCAGTTTTATCATTTGCATTAGAAAAAGTAGGCATAATACACCCTTAAAATAATTAATTTCATTTGTTAAATACTTCCTAATGAAATAAGTAAACCGATACTATTACTGCAAAAATAAGCAATGGAGATAATAATGTAAAAATTAAAGTTGAAAGATTAATAAGCATAAATTTTAAATAAATAAACAAATTTAATAAACATCACTTTTAAGCATTTGCAATAAGTAAAATTTAAATTATTACGATATAAAAAAAATTTGGATAAAGAAAGATATAAAGAAGAATATGAAGAGGGGTCAAACTTACTATGGCCTAGTGATAAAGAAGATAAAATAACTCGGCAATTTTATAAAGATTTATCTGATCTTTCAAAAAACATAAACTATAGTAAAAAGAAAAAGCTAAAACTTTTTGAACAAGTAGTTAGAATAATTAAATTCAAAGGCTGGGGTTAATTAATATTCAAACTAAAATGAAAAATTTAATGATATTAATTAAAAGTTTTTTTCTTTTAAGACCAAGATTTTTATCCACTATATTTTTTATTCCAATTCTTTATGGCATTGGCTGGGCTTTATCTCAGCCACTTTTATTGTTTAATTTTGAAGAAGAAAATTTATCCTTAATTGGAACTATTATTACTTTCTTTCTTTTTATCTTTTTACTCCCATATTGGTTTTATATCAAACGAAACAAATCAAGTGCTTGGGTACTTCTTGGGATAACTAAAGACAAATTTTTAAAAAACTTTGTCAATTTGTCTAAAGGTATCTTATTTTCCTTAGTTTTAATAATTCTAATTCTGGTACCACTATTGCAAAAAAATTATATTTCTTGGATAGGTGAATTCTCGCCAATAATATTATTAAATTCTATTGTACTGGGATTAGGTGTTGGATTCGCAGAGGAAATAATTTTTAGAGGATGGTTACTAGAAGAACTAAAATTTGAATATGGTACAAAAATATCAATAGCTTTACAAGCTATAGTTTTTAGCATTGTTCATAATTTATCAAATGACATATTTTGGAACATAATAGGATTACGTTTAGGATTTATTTTACTTGGGATATTTCTATCATTAGTCAAAATTAGAGATAAAGGTTCTCTATGGAATTGCATAGGACTTCATGGGGGACTTGTGGGTATTTGGTTTTTTATAAATAACGGATTAATAGAATTCAAAGAAAATACACCTTCTTTTTTAGCAGGTCCTTTTACACAAAATATTCCAAACCCAATCGGAAGCTTCAGTGCAATTTTAATATTACTTTTGTTATGTATTTTTTATGCAGTAAAATCAAAAAAAAATTTCCTTAGACGTTTTAATTAGATATAAATACCGATTGATTTTTGATTAGTAATTGTCAGATTAAAATAAAGCTTAATTCTCATATGAACTTTGAGGCAGGAATAAGATTTATTGTCTTTTTAGTAATTTTTGGAGTTACAAACTATCTAATGATGTTGAGAAGATATGAAAACGCCATCAAAAAAAAGAAATATTTACAACAGGAAAAAATTTCCAGGCTATACCCTAAAGGTTCATTTATTTTCTGAAATTAAAAAAGTTTTTGTAAAATCTAATCACCATTTTTTATTAGTTTTTTGCCAACCTTCATTTAACAAATTTTGCCACAATAATCTTGCTTCTTCTATAAAAATTTTTTTTCTAGTTTTCATCAATGGAGGATTTTCTCCATATATTCCCATAATAATTCCTTCTTCAATAAACATATAATCAATAGATTTATCAGAATGATCTTTATCTTTGTAGAAACGCACCACCCCTACAAAATTGGAGTCTATTAACCAGAAATCATTAGTTGAATTCAATAAACCAAAAATTAAATTAAATTTATCACATATTTAATTGCAATCTGCGAGGAAAATATTTATTTGGTTTATTCATATTTGATACGTTTTTTCTTTTTGTCTACTTTTTTTCAATTCGCCACGTTTTTTCTTAACCTCAACTCTTTTCTTTTGTGATGCTTTAGTGGGTTGTGTAGATTTTCTTAATTTAAATTGTTTATTTAAAGCATTTTTTAGGATTGAACTAAATTTCATTAAAGCTAGCTGCCTATTTAATAATTGGTTTCTGTGTTTTTGAACCGCTAAACATAAGCTATTATTCACTAATTTGGTTTTCAAGTTTCTCTTAAGAATTTCTTTCTGATAATCATTTAATACTTTGGAATCTTCTAAATTAAAAATAATCTCTACTCTACTTTCAATTTTATTTACATTTTGTCCTCCAGGACCGGAGGATCTGGAAAATCGCCACTTAATTTCCTTTGATGGTATTACTAATGTTTTAGTAACTTTTAAATCCATTTTTATTTGTTTTTGATTTAGATCTTTAGAATCATTTCCTTAATACTTTAAAACATATCTTTAAATTTGATCGGTAAATACTGGGCGGTTAAGTTAGGTAAACCGAAATTCGGTGTATTTGCCGTATCAATATCTTCGGTATTTATCCTTTTATATTTCAAAGAATTATCAGATATTGAGTTTGTACTAATTCAAAGGTCACTTATGTACTCAATGTTTGATCTTCTTTTTGAAACACCTTCATATCGCCCAGTATATGTTATTTCCGATAGTGAAATGAAGGAGTTAAAGAAAAACCAACATCAAGAAGAGCTTGATGAAATTACAAAACAAAAAGTAAGACTTGAAGATGCTTTTAAGGCTCAACTAAAACATCTTGAAGAGAGAGAAAAAGAAGTAAAAAAAGAACTTAAAGTACTCTCAGCTTCAAAAGATAAATAATTTATTTTTAGAGAAATTATTTTTTCCAAAGACGGTTTTTAACCGTCTTTTTTAATTCTTTTAATCTTAAGGAATCCATTAAATCCACAGATTTTAAAAATATTTTCCATAATTAAAAAATGAATAACAATAAAGAAAAAATAAGAATGTTCTTACCCTTTAGCTGGGTAATTTGTGCAGCAATATCTTTTGCATATATAAATTCGCATTTAATAAATACCTAATATAGATGTCTTATCCCTCAAGAGACGAAATACTTGCATCTTCAAAAGGGTGGGTAGCATCTTTTTTAAATTTTCTTCCTGGTTTAGGATCGGGTTACTTATATCAAAGAAGATGGAAACCCTATTTTTTTACCATCACTGCTAGTACTGCATGGTTCGCTTTAGGTTTTTTTTTACAAGGAGATTCAGAACCCTCTCAAAGCGAACAAATAATTGGAATTTCTGGTCTTTTTTTTATATCAATAGTTACAGTTATAGAAGCCAACTTGGCTTTCAAAAAAGCAAGTAATAAAACAAAAGCTGAAAAAGAGAAAATAATCTCGTCTGAAAAAAAAGGATGGTTTAAATAATTTCCATAAATGATTTTTAATATAATTAAAAAAGATTTTTTTTAGTTATAAAAAAATAAAATTTCCTTTTCTTTAAGACCTTCCCATCCCGAGTCTATTAATAATTGATTCAATGTTTCTTTATCAAAATGCTTAGAACCTGTTTTGACGCATCTATTTCTCATTGATTTTTTAACACCACTCCTTTGTCTTTTATTCTCCTCATCCATTATTCTATTGTATAGATCTAGCATTTTTTGAGGGATTGGAGTACCGTCAAGATCCACTCCATTTTCAATAGCAAGATCAACAGCCTGCATTCCCATTTTCTTCATATATTAAAAAAAAGCTGAAACCATAATAAAACAAAAGTTATTAATCTAAAATTCTTTGAATAATAATTTATTGATTTTGAATTTCCTTAAGTACTCTAATAGCCTCTTTAATATGTTCAGGACCATTCAATAAATCTCTAAAAATATGCCTAACTGTCCCTTTGCGATCAATAACGTAAGTTACCCTACCATCCATAAAACCTAATACTTTAGGAACTTTAAAAGTTTTCCTAAGAGAGTCATTTGTGTCGCAAAGTAATGGATATTGTAATTTATTTCTATTAGCAAATGCCAAATGACTTGAGGTGCTTCCATTACTTACTCCCCAAACTTGCGCACCTAATACTTTAAATAAGTCATATTTATCTCTAAATCCGCAAACTTCTATAGTGCAACCAGGTGTATCATCTTTTGGATAAAAAAACAAAACGAGGGGACTTTTTAATCCGTTATTTGATCTTTTAACTCCATTTTGATCCAGTAAAGAAAATTCTGGAATTTTATCTCCAATCTTCACAATGACTCTTATAAAGTTCCATATTAGAGGTTAATATGTTTTTTTTGTGGCCTTCAAAGTAAATAACTAATATTAAAGTCAGTTTTTTTGTTTTAAAAGATACTAAAAAATTATTGAATTAAACTAGGGTGGTTTTATTAATTCAATATTATGGAATTAATAATTTATATTTTTTTATTTCTTATTCTTTTTTTGGGAGTTATTTTTAATTTAAAAATAACTAATTATAAAAAAGTTAAAGAAATACGAAACAAAGCTAAAGATTATTCAAAAAAAAATCTTTAAATATGTATTACTAAGATTAAAATTCAATTTTTTCATTTGGAGTAAATACTGAGCAATATTTTTTAACTAGGTCCTTTGGCTGATTGATGGAAGAATTCGTTAATTTTAAATTTAGTTTTTCTATAGCCTCATTAGCTTTAATCTCACCGAGTCGATATCTTGCACACGTATCCAATACTTTAAACATTTTTGTGGTGACGGCTTCAGCTGGATAAATTAGAAAAAATAGGTAAAAAACAACAACTAAGTACTTCATTTTTTTTAATAAATTGGATATTTAGCGAATAGTTTCAATAATTTAGAAAAAAATTAATTAAGAAAAAGATTAAAATTTAATAGAATAATCGAATTTAAGTTGGATCTAGGATTTCTATAAAATAATAATAAAAGAAATTAAGATAAAATAAGTGAAAGTAATAAATAATTTCGGTGAAAATGAGAAAATTAATAGATAAACATAAAACTCTTATAAATTGTTACCAAAAAAAATTCAAATTGAGTGATTATCAATTACTTTGGTTAGTTTTCTTTAAAGGAGTATTAATAACAATAATATTTTTCAAAATTTTTTAATAAAGCTATTCCAAGAATGAAATTTTCGCATGATTTGACTATATTTAATGATAGATTTCCTAATTAGTTAAATAGTTATCAGCTATGAATATTTTTGGTGTAGGTTTGCCTGAAGTTACCGTAATACTTATCTTAGCTCTTTTAATTTTTGGCCCAAAAAAGCTTCCAGAATTAGGAAAACAGCTTGGCAAAACTTTGAAAAGTCTTAAAAAAGCGTCGAATGAATTTCAAAATGAAATCGATCAAGTTATGAACGAAGAAGATAAAGATGAATCTCTTAAATCTATAGAAAGCAATCAAACCAATGAAATTAATCAAGAAAAAATAGATTCAGAAAACAATAATTTTTCAAATAAATAGAATAGCAACAACTAATATCTTGGATAGGCCCATAACACCAATAGACGAATTTGAAAGAGCATTAAATAAAGCAGCTCTTACTAAAGAAGAATATGAATTGATAGACTACATCCGCTATACAAGTGTTTTTACACAGCCTAGTCTTATTAAAGATTTAAAAAGGCCATCAAAGCCTCCTCTTTTGTCAGTTCTATGTCAAATTTGCAGAAAAATTGGTTCGGAGATGCCAGATCATTTTAAAAAAGTAATTGAGTGGTCAATTGAAATAAGTGATCACGACACAAAATGGGATGCTCATTTAATTTGCGCAGAAGCATTGAATATAGACAAAATCCCATTAAGTCCTATTCATGGAACAACTTTATTTGATGTTCTTGTTGTACACAAAGAATTATTTCTTGGCTTTGATTAAATTAAATTAATCATCTAAAGGCACAGAATCAGTATCTATAACTTCCGAATCATCATACTTATTTATTTTATTTTCAATCCAGTTATTTATATAACTAACTAAAGGCAATGACCCTCTAAAAATAAAAATAGAGGTAGGCAAAGCGCTTACTAAACCGAATACTGGACTTTTAAAAAGTAATCTTCCGGCTTTAATATTAAATAAAATAATAAGCGCTGAGGGAACTATAACTTTAACTACTGTTTTGAGAGCCTCAAGCCAACCAACACGATATGTCCACCATATTAAAACTATGCCAACTATATATAGGAATAAGTAAGTCATAAAAATAGTATAATGATTATCTATTTATCTTGTTCTTACTAAGAAAAAGATTTTATAATTTTTTTTAACATCAATCATTCAAATTCTAGTAATGAGTTTTTCTGAAATAAGAAAATTTTTAATTAAGATGCAATCTGATGAAGACTTAAAAGAGCAGGTTACTACATCCTCTACAGCGGATGATGTAGCCCTAATAGGTCAAAGCTTAGGTTATGACTTTTCAGGAGATGATCTCTTAAGATTTAATGGACAAAAAGTTGATAAAGTTACCGTTAGAAAGGTAGACCATCCAGGAGAATACCACTAATAAATTAAGACTTAACCCATATTGCAAGCCCTCCACCCCTGCCTCGAGCACATAACCAATTATCTTTAGTGCTAATTCCTACAAGTGAGAAAAAAGGCATTTTTTTATCTTCTGGTTTTTTTAATTCCTTATTAAATATTGGAAAACTACTAATACTAATTTTTAATTCTTCAAAATAAAAAGCCAATAAAGGTCTAAGCCCTTTTAATTCTGCGCTACCCACAAAAGTAATATTTAATATTCCGAAATTAATTGAATTTTTTATTTCATAATTTATTTGATCCTCTTTATTTTTACTGTTTAATTCGAGTCTTGCCGACAATACTTGGAGAATCGAACTGGGTACATTTTTGATTTCATCTGACTCCTTTCCCCATACATAATTAAACTTCCATATTCCTAACAATTCCTCATATACTATTCCGCTACCATTTTTTTGAGAATTTTTTTCTAATATTTTTAGCTCCTTGATATCAGGTAAGTCTTTCATAATAGATTTTTTCTAGGAATTTAATATTAAGATAACTTCATAAAAAATGTTCAAAACCAAAAAGATCACCTCAAAAATATTTCTTTGTTTCAATATATTTCTAAAAAAATAATTTTTTGGCACACATAAGGAACAAGATCTCGTTAATATGTTTACATAAAGTTATTAATTCAATGGATTTTATTTCTAAAAGCCAGGGATACATTCCTCTAAAAGCAGTCCCTTACATATTTTTTCTAGCTGTTGTACTAAGTATCACAACTTCAACAAATACATTTGTCTAAAACTAATTAGTTTTGCGTGAAGAGTAAAGTAAATATTTGATGAAAAAGTACGATGTTGTAATAGTCGGTAGTGGAATAGGGGGATTATGTTGCGGTTCTATTCTGGCTTTATCGGGTAAGAAAGTTCTTATATGTGAAGCACATACCCAACCGGGAGGTGTTGCTCACAGTTTCAAAAGGAAAGGCTACACTTTCGAATCAGGCCCTTCATTGTGGAGTGGGATAGGTAAATGGCCGACAACTAATCCCTTAGGGCAAATCCTTAAATTACTCGATGAAAAAGTTGAACTATTTCAATACAAAGGTTGGCAAGTAATTGTCCCAGAAGGCAATTTTAATCTTGATGTGGGGGAAGAACCTTTTAAACAAACAATAAAAACTTTAAGAGGTGAGAAATCTGTTAAAGAATGGGAATCATTTATTTCCGAAATAAAACCTCTTAGCCAAATAATAAATGAAATACCTTTACTCTCATTTTCTCCCGAATCAATAAATTTCTTAGATCTAATAAATTTAACCTCAAAATTTTTACCTAATATCAATCAAATACCAAAAATTAATAAAGGCTTTGGGAATTTAGTAAATAATCATCTAGAGGATCCTTTTCTCAGAAATTGGGTTGATTTATTGAGCTTTTTGATAAGTGGTATGTCAATGCATGATACAAATACAGCTGCGATGGCTACTTTATTTAACGAATGGTTTGAACCAAATTCATACCTTGAATACCCTAAAGGAGGTAGTGAATCTATCGTGAAAGCCTTAATTAATGGATTTAAAAAAAATGGAGGAGAATTAATTCTCTCTTCGAGAGTAAAGTCAATTAACTTCAATAAAAATTTAGCGACAAGTATAACTCTTAATAATGGTTCTAGTTATGGTTGCGATACTATTGTCACTAATACTGATGTTTGGAATTTAAAACAGTTAATTCCAAATGGAATTTCAAAAAAATGGAATACAAAAGTTTTGAACCCAAATAAATGTGATTCTTTCCTTCATATACATCTAGGTTTTGATGCTGATGGTCTTGAAGATTTGCCAATACATGCGATACATGTTGATGAGTGGGAAAAAGGTATAACCGCAGAAAGAAATATAGCCGTATTTTCAATCCCATCTGTTTTAGATAAAAATATGGCCCCTAAAGGGAAACATGTTCTTCATGGATATACTCCCGCAAATGAACCTTGGGAAATTTGGGAAAACCTAAATCCAAAAGAATTAGAATATAGAAATTTGAAAGAAGAAAGATGTTCAATATTCCTTAATGCAGTGCGAAAATTCATCCCTGACATAGATGAAAGGATTGATTTAAAGATGCTTGGAACCCCAATCACTCATAAAAAATTCACCAATACCTATTGCGGTAGTTACGGCCCTGCATTATCTGCAGCAAAAGGTCTTTTCCCAGGCTGCAAAACTCCAGTAAAAAATCTATTTACTTGCGGAGCAAGTACATTTCCAGGTATTGGAATTCCTGCTGTTTCAGCAAGTGGTGCTTACGCAGCTGAAAAAATTATTGGTAAAAAAGAATTTAAAACTCTTCTTAAGAAAATAAATTTATGAATCAAGTTCTTTTTATAACTCTACAAATACATAGTTAAGAAATAAGAATAAAGAAAGCAAAAACGTTCAATAATGATAATCTTTATCTGGACATAAACTTAACTTATAGCTCTTATATGTTTTTCTTATCAATTCCTCAAGCCTGGCATTTAGTTGGCACTTGGACAGAACAACTTCCAAGCGAGTCAAATCTTATAGGAATGGGCCAAACAGAATTAATGATGACTTTACATTCAATATTCGTTCCTCTCTTACTTATAATTTCATATTACCTATTCCATAGACTTAATAAAAACGAATCAAAGAAAATTAAAGGATGATCGTTTAAGGTTTATTTAGCTGAACTTCTTCTAACTACTTTTCTGCCTGTAGAAGTATCAACTCCGCTTGAATCTTTTGTTTGTGAATTAGTTTCAACATTATCGAAATCACTCTTATCCATTTCTGCACAAACACCTACTACCATGGCTGCTTGCATTTGATCTGGTAAATCTCCAATAGTTAATAAAGCCTTTAAAACTAA
>CACGJI010000006.1 GCA_902573335.1 uncultured Synechococcaceae cyanobacterium
GAATACATTAGCTTCAATATGCTGCGTTTGTTGTAACTGTATTTGCTATATATTTTGGCCAATTAACTTAAACTTCTAATTACTTTTATTACCTTTTGATTATTCATATGTTTTTGAGGAGTTTTCGAGTAATCTATCCAATTCCAAGAGTTCTTCTTTAGTAAGTTCTCTATATTTTCCTTTTGGCACGTCTAACTTAATATTCATTATTCTTACACGCTTTAATGATCGTACTCTATATCCTAAGGCCTCACACATTCTTCTAATCTGACGGTTAAGTCCCTGTGTAAGTATTATTTTAAAATTTGTTGGACCCAATTGTTTTACGAAACAATTTTTAGTTATTGTGTCTAATATTTCAACTCCATTACTCATACTTTGAATAAAGTCGCTATTAATAGGACGATTAACTTTTACAATATATTCTTTTTCATGATTATTTCTTGCTCTGAGTATTTTATTTACGATATCTCCATCATTAGTTAAGAAAATCAATCCCTCACTGAGCTTATCTAATCTTCCGATGGGGAAAATTCTTTTAGGATATTTAATGAAATCTATCACATTATTGGGTTCTACTTTTCTATCTGTTGTGCAAACAATTCCTACAGGTTTATTAAAGGCTAAGTATATGTTTTTTTGTCTCTTTGATTTTTCTATTCTTTGACCTTTAACTTCAACTTGGTCACTATCTTCTACTTTAGTTCCAATTTCTGGAATGTTGCCATTAATGGTTACCTTTCCTTCTAGGATTAATCTATCTGCTTCTCTTCTAGAACAATAACCGACTTCACTTAAATATTTATTTATTCTGGTAGCCATTTTGGATGTTTCATTTTTATCTGCACTAAAAAAATAATTTACTAATCTCCTAATATTTTAGATCGGATGTCAATTTTAGTTAATATTCTCATTATTGAATTTCAGATTATTTTCATCAGTAATTCATACCGCAGAGATTTAACTCTCTTTTTAATTCCAATTTTTTTCAATTTTCCTCCATCCCTTAGAAAGTAATCTTTCATAAATTTCTCTAGCTAAATCTATTTCAACAGAAACTGTATTTGTCATTACTGGTGGTTTGTTTCCTAATCCCCCCACTATTTTTCCAGTATCTATAAACATATATTCAAAAACTCCATCAATACTTTTATCGTTTTTCATAAATCTTTTAACTTCTGACCTATTTGAATTTATCAACCAATAAGATTTAGCCATTAATCTAACCTTGGAATTAGTAAGCGTTCCATTTAAAACAAACTCATTTGATCAGTTTCTTTTTTCTTTACATCCTCTACTAGCCAGCCATCAGGGGGGCAACTCATCATGATTGCAAATAATCCTCTTAATTCATCTGCATCTTTAACTTGCTCTGTCCATTGTTCCTCATATCCATTAGGAACGATCACAGGCATGCGGTGATGTAAAGGTTTAATTAAATCATTTGGTTCAGTTGTTAAAACGCAGCAACTCTCAAGTTCTGCTCCATCTGGTGATGTCCACTTACTCCAAATTCCGCCCAACCAAAAAGTCTCATAATTCGATTTTCGAACACGATATTTTTTTTCAAAAAAACCGCTCGCAGGTATTAGGCACCTTCTATGTTTCCAACTTCCACTAAATAATTTTTTTTCTTCTAGGGTTTCTGATCTTGCATTAAATGGTCTTGGTCTCTCTTTATCAAATGGGTCTTTGGCCCAAGGAGAAATAAAGCCCCATGTCATAAAAGTAGTTTTAATTCTTCCTTCGTTTTTAATTACAAGAACAGGATCATTAGGTCTTATTAGACTTTGAGTATCATATTTAGAATCAAGTCCACACGGATAGTCTTGTTTCAAAACCTTTGGCAACTTCTCAAATTTAGTTTTTAGCTCAAATCTTCCGCACATTGATTTTTAAAATATTTTTAAAACTCACTTAAAAAAACAGTAAATTAACCTTATTTTAGATCTACTTTCAGTTTTCTCAAATAATTAAAAGAAAATATAGATATTGAAAAGCTACCTCAAATTTATTTTGAATGATTCAAACTTAACTAATGACAGATCCTATTCTTTATTTATCTATGTTATTGGGACTTGGAGGAGTTTATGTATTAATCTCTTCCTTCCATGATGACGACGATGGTGATGATGATGGAGAAAAATATATTTATAATCTCGAACATACTTATTTAGCAAGATAGTTGATTTGTTTATAAAAACACATTATCTACAAAAAATTTATTGCAAAAACAAGCTAACACTAAAATAGTTTTATAGGAGTAACGGAAATATTGTCTTTTTCTTTGCGAAATCTACTTGATCATTATATTTATTTATAAATTAAGTTGTTGGTCCTCTATCCGTATATGTTTGTGCCTTAAACCGTACATTTTTATTAGTCGATTGATAAGCATGCCTAGTTAGAACTTAGTTGTAACTGCGATGAATTAAATGCCTTCAACACCAATAAAATCTTGTAATAAATATGTGTTGAGTTACAAAGATTCAACAAATATGACACATGAAGTTGGCTTCTACGCGCGCGATGCATATGATTGCCTAATGCTTGCGAGAGAATTCAACACTTACGTACACGACAATCCAGGATCTGTAATCAGAATCCAACAAAAATTTTGAGGAAATTAATTATGAATTTAAAAAGATCACCATTCGCAATTCAAGATAAAAATTCAAGAGATCTTGATAATGCAAAAGATTATCCAACAATTGCAGATTTAATGAGAGATCAGAAAGTTCCGCAAGATTACGCAAATACAGTTCACCATCGTAGAGATTTAGACTCTCTCGGTTAGTTTGCAAGAATCGCTATTTACTAATTTTTAAATACTTAAGGATTATGATTAATGTGATTTGCGATTCATTCATAGTATAATATTTTCTTCCTCAAGTTTTTTTTTAAGCTCTATAGGCATATATGCAATATCTTTTTTAATTGCATTAATGGCATCTCTATACTTTTTAGGTTCAGCTAAAAGCATTTTTATTAAATTGTATTGACTTTCAATTTCTTCAGAAGAAAATTTTTCCATAAAAAATATTTACTACCCTTTTATATTAAATCAACAGTCAAACACAAAAAAATTAACTATTAGTTAGAGGCTGCTGCAATTTCTTTATGGACGGAAAGAAATTCTTTATCCGTTAGAACTGGTGTAACTTCAATTTCTACGCCAAAATTATCGACCCAGATACTACTCCATTTCCAAATGTTCTGATGGTTCGAAGATTCAACTATTGCCCAACCATTAGCTCCCTCAGGATTTACTACTCGATTAAGAACTTTAAACCCATCAAATTCATCACCTTCGCATCCTCCTTCAACAAAACCCGCAAAAGCTTCGGCCCCTTGCATATGACTTTCTTGATCCGGAAATTGCCAGTGAACGATGTAAGTTTGCATGAATAAAATTATTTTTTTAATTATTAATTATCGAATTTAAAAATTAAATAAAAAGTCTTTAAACACTAATTAAAAAGTGCTTAAGCCTAAATGGAAAAATAGCAAAAAAAAAAGACTCTTACGAGCCTAGGTGATGGGGACTCCTATAATGACAAATTAAACAGAAACAAACAACCCCATCAATAGGTAATTTTAAATACTTACAAACACCATATGTAGTGCTAAGATTTTAAAAAGGCTGGGTGATGGGGATTATCCCGCTTTTTGATTGGGGCGAAGCTAACGCCCTTTTTTTATGGAAAAATTTACTTTAATCAATAAAGCCAGGACGAGGATTAAAGTATTTGAACCTTTTGAAGATAATTCTAAAAACTCTTCATTGGTTAATGCAATTTTAATCTCTTATGGTTGTGTTTTTAAGCGATCAAGTAAGCCAGTTATGAAAGGCTCCAGGGTTGAATCTATCGAAGAAGCCAGAAACGAATATAAAAAACTACTAGAGGAAGGGTGGGAAAAAACTTATAGATTCAATAGTTTTTTTTTAAAAAAATGGTGAATAGGTACTTTACCTAAATTTTGACATTATTAAAAATTAATTACTAAATAAGCTTCATAATGGAAGATTGAACATGAAAAAAGACATTTATTCAAATATTAAAGATTCAGATGCTTTAGAAAGTTTTTTTGAATGCATACCATCTTGTAGCATCAAAAGTGAGGGAATAGATTGAGCAACAGCATGTTATTTAAACCATTTAGAACCAAATAATATGGATTACCCTTTAAAATTTTCAAAAGCAAAGCTTATTGATAATTGTTATATTTGATTGATGTTATTTCCACCTCCTCAAGTTATTTTTGGTCTATTGCTTTTATCTACAGCAGTAGTTTTAATCTGGGATATTAAATATAATCCTTTTGGAGAAAACCAAGACAGAATGTAGTCTTCAACCAGGAAGCTGATTTGTAGGTGGTGCGTGAAATTGCCGTTTCTTTCTTTTGAGTCTTTTGTAAGCGACTAAAGAGCCTAATAATAACAATGTAATAGCTATTGAGTTAATCATATAATGTAGTTTTATATATATATAAACAAATATGTTCTAAATATCAATGATTAAAGTTTTTATTAAAGTCACTAATTATTTACTAATTTTTAATATCTAGGTTTGACACTAGGGTCCAAAAACAACCAAGAGAAATGCTTTTCTGACCAAAAGTAATTTCTATGTAATAACAAAAAATCACTTTTTCTTATTTCTCATTTGATATTGCAGAACAGCTTTTAGGTGTAGTACTTCTTTTTCTAAAGTCTCAATTCTTTTTTCTAGTTCTTCATTACTT
This sequence comes from uncultured Synechococcaceae cyanobacterium, assembly GCA_902573335.1. GTDB lineage: Bacteria > Cyanobacteriota > Cyanobacteriia > PCC-6307 > Cyanobiaceae > Prochlorococcus_A. The sequence continues at coordinate 4,747 of CACGJI010000006.1, forward strand.
GCCATATTTCTGAGAGATAAATTCCTTGATATTTATACTAATAAAAAAGTGACTTGTTACCCATGGAAAACGTCAAATAAGTATTAGAGCCTATTGATGGGCATAATTTCTATAGATAAATTATGCAGAGTATAAATTTAGGAGGAATTTATGAGTGGAGATTATGAGACACTAGAAATCAATCAACCTAAAATTACATATTTTCAGAAAAGATCCGAAAATAATACAGAATGGTTAGATGAATTAATCAACCAAATTGAAGATATGAAAAACAATATATCCAAATCTGCTTTATGACAGAAAAAGAGTTGAAGGAATTAGAGAAATTTGCAAAAGAAAATGGATACAATGACGAGCTAAAAGATATATATTTAAGGGAAGTTATTGACAGAAATAAAAAATACGAATGAGATCTAATTTTCGACCAAACATTCGACTTGCTACAAACATTCTTTTAGTTATTGGTACTTTTGTAATTGCTTTAAAGATTACTCCAATAGCAGAGGTATATAAGGAAAAAAATTTATGTATTAAATATTTAAAACATCAAATAGATCGAGATAAACTTATCAAAAGACTAAAAATAGTTAAACAAGCAAATCCATCTAGTATTTGTGACTCTATCCTCAAAAGTTAAAAATGCGTATTATTCTTAGAAATTTTATATTTTTTATTTCTTTATTTTTCTTATCTCTAAATTTCAATAATTATTCTCTTGCACATATGAGGGGTACATTTCTTTCTGAAGAGGAAGCTGAAAAAAGGTCTTTAGAACTTGGTTGCGAAGGAATACATAAGAACCAGGATAAATGGATGCCATGCAAAAACGAAAAAGAATTACATATTTATTTGAGGAAATAGATGGAAAGATTAAAAACCAATAAAAGAAAAATTCACAGAAAAATTACCGCAATTTCAGCAATCCCCCTACTAATTACTATTGTATCTGGGACTATTTATAGTATTCTTCAACCATTAGGAGTAGATGCTTTTTGGTTAATAAAATGTCATACGGGTAATTTTGGCATTATTAATTTGCAACCTTTTTACTCGATATTTCTTGGTATAGCTTCAATAATCTCAATAATATCTGGCATTAAAATATTACAAGATAAACCTTAGATAAATTCTAAGCAAGGGCAAAATCTAACTAATTAATACTATTTGCTCCGCCACTTACTAAGAAAGTTATCGCTCCTAAAGCCATTGTTGCTACACCCATATAAGGGTATTTCTTAATTCTTGATTTGGTAATTGGAAGCCATGAAAGGTATCTATCAGATTTATTTAATTCAACTTTTTTTTGTCTAGGGGGCAATCCTAACTCTTCTCTTCTTTTAGCTTCACCCATAATCATAAATTTATCTATATACAAATATTAAAATTTATGATCTACACCCGCGAGTTAATTTCATAAAAAAATAGTTCTTTATATAAGGATAAATTATTTAAAATTTATTTGGCCTTTTTTAAATATAGATTCTTTGTATTTGCCTGATCTGATGTAAATAACAAAATTAATATAGTCCCAACTAAAAATGAAAAAATCATTGTTAAACCAACAACTTCAACCATCTCACTAGGCAGATAATTTAGAAACATAATCAATAGATATCATATTTTAAATTTAGCAATTGTATTTTTTATGTAAAGTAAGTATTCCTCCTCAAATTTCGAAAAGAACTTTCTGAGACTTTATAATATTTATTTTTTTTTATTTGCGGGATAAATCTAGTTCTAGCCGATCATAATTTTCTTACTTAGCTATTCCTATTTTCTTAAGCAATTTCAGGTAAGGCAAGGCCCAATTACCAAAGGTAAAAGAGATTGTCGTATTTTTTGTAGTTGGTAATAATGTTTTAGAACTTTTAGAGGCTAATTTAGAAAATATATTAATAGTCTCTGCTTCTAGATTATCCATATACAATTTTTTTTGAACACCTCGATCTTTCTTTTGAGGCAAATAATTTTCTATAAACCATAAAACTTGATCTAAATTTGATTTATAGGGTGATGTTTTAATTTGCGTATTTTTCTTTTTAAACATATTTATTTACCTCTTAATTTCTGAATTAAATTTGCCATTTATATAATTTAAATCAATAGTAAAAGCATCAAAATTATGTTCTTTTTAATAATCGATAATCGAAAAAATAAATTAATAATTACGTTGTTTTTATAAAAATAAAAAAAGAGGGGTTTTTAACCCCCTCTTAATTGATCAGTAAAAAAAAAGAATTTAATTTTTTGAGTCTTTCAATTTCATTTCTTTTTGTGTTTTCCTGATTCTTTCTTCAAAGACGGATCTTCTGTAGGGAGTAACTTCTCCACTTTTAGTTGCCAAAAGTTGGGCTTCATATAGCCTATTGGCTCTTTTGATTTTTTCTCTAATTTGTAAGAGGTTATTCATGGTCTTTTGCAGTTAATGAGAATCCCGTTCCTTACTCCCATATCATGCGTCCAGAGATATAAACTTGGATGAACGTTAATGAACGATAACATCTTCAAAAAAATTCCGCGAGAGTAATTTTTACTAATTTTTCTCAAAAAAATAGACATTGCATAAATAGTACAAATAAGCTTTTAAGAATACGTAAATTAAGATAAGAAAATTGTTTGCGACCCATCATTATTATCCTGAATCATTATTTTTTTATTTGGGAAAATATCTGATAATATTCTTTTCAAATTTGAATTATCTGAAGGAATTATATTACTCATATTTTTTGAATTAATTTTCCAATTTTCATCTACAAATAGTTCTTTATCATCACCTTTTTTATTATCCAGTGATGTCTTATTTAGAATCTTAAGTAACAGTTCTGAATCATAATCTTTAAATTCTTCAGGGCTCTCTTTTAAATTTTCAATCATTATTTAGAAATCTAATTTTTCTAAATCTTGCATAAGAAATTTGAAGAATACAAGGTATTAATTACCTAAAAATTTCTCTCAAGATAAAAAATCCGGATTTAATTATAATAATTTTCTTTAGAAAATTTAATTCCAAAATAGCCAAAGAATGATATTTAAAAAGATTAATTAATCATTTACAGCATTTATTTACTTGTTAAGTTGCAATTAAGGGATTCAGAAAAGATGCCAAGAGTTATTAACAAAAAAATTAGACTTTTAAGATGGTTAAACTCAGGCATGATACTACCATTTATCATTATGGCTGCATCCTCATCAATCATTCTTTACGGTGTTTTATTTATCCTAATCAAATAGTTTTCTAACTTAAGCAGCTAAGTTTTCCTCAGATTTAGACATTATCATTGCAGCTTTTTTTAATAAACTAACTACTTCTTTTCTTCCAACTGCATTATCAGCTTGACTCATTATTTCAGCATATTTTTTATTTATTTTTTTCATAAATAGTTTTAATTTAATCTAAAATTACAACACCTCAAGATGGTGTCAATCGTAAATAATTATCATCTATTATTTTTTCATCATTCATTACACATTTATTTTTGATAATTTAATAACCTTAAAATTTTTTCTAAACAATGGTTATAAAGATTCATCAATATCAAAATTCACAGTCCTCATAATTAAGCAATATTAAAGGATTTGAAAACATAAAATAAACCTCCGATTAGGATAATTATGGCAGCTCCATAAAAAAGAAAAGGGATAATTGGATATTTATATAGTGTAGACCTAACTTTTTGCTTTATGGCTTTTTTATCGAGTTGGGGCAACTTTATCTCTTCATTTTTTTTTCTAGGCGGAATACCTAAATTTTTTCTTCTCTTTGCCTCTCCCATAATTAATACTGAGGTATGCCCATACATTTTAAATAATTGTTATCAGCTAAATCTAAAATTTGATTCCATTCTTCATGAGATGTTTCCAAATGATTTTTAAAATCTTTTTCAAATTTAAAAATACATCTTTTTTCTATATTTGCTGGAGAATTATAATTTCTTAAAAAAGTAATACTCAAATAAGATAATGATGAAAAAACTATAATTACTTTAGCAATTTTAAAACGATTCATATCCAAGATGATTCTTCCATACTTGAGAAATCAACTTTGTGACTTTTTATCCATTCACTATTTGCTTGAACAAACTTTTGAATATTTCCCTCTGGAGTCTTATGTATACAAATTACTTTTTTAGGATCATCTTTACTGAATCCTCTAAATAGTGGTTTAATATCAAATTCAGAATGTCTTAGATCTGCTTCTTTACTATCAAAAATTTTTACCCATTCTTCAAATGTAATTTCAATTTTAAAAGAAATTACGGTTGTTATTTTCCTAGACATTAAAGAATAAGATATTTTTTTTATATTAAAAGGCATGTCAAACATTCTCAATTATTTAAACCATCTAATTTTATAAACAAAATAACTCTCTATCGTGGATTATAATTTTCAAATCTATTGTTTACAATAAAGAATGATTAGTTCTGTTAATTTAAAAGATTTGCCTATTCAAGATTTGGTTATCTCAGGGTTAATAATATTTATTATGTCGACAATTATTGCCAATATTTATGACCCATTATTAGGAATAACTTATGCATTTGGTAATATACTCACCCTTACTTTTTTGGGTTGGTTATACAAAGAGACCTGGAGTCATCCAAGGAAATAAATCTAATTAAGACAAAAGATAAATAAAAAACTACTTCTGTATTTTTAATTTTGCAGAATACTTTAAATTAACAATGTAAGTTGCAAGAAGAGAAAGTATCAAAAAAAATAATAAGCTTTCCAAGGTAGATTGGGGCATAACCATGAGTAGTACCAAAAATGATATATCTTTAAAGAAACGAATTCTGAAAAAAAATCAACCCTTTCATTATTTTTTATTCTCAAACTTATAAATTTAATTTGTGTTATGAATTTCTAAGAATTAGGTAGATTTTTATTTAAAAAATATTTTTCTGCTCTTCTAAAGGCTTTTATTGCTCCTTTGTAATCAAGACTTTTTAATTTTTCCTTACTTTTATGTTCAAGCATTTTTACTATTTCATTTCTCTTTATTTCATCAATTTTCAGCTTATGATCGAAAATAAGATCAAATTTTGAGGAATACAATCTATATAATTCTTCTCTATATTTTTCAATAATTATTTCATCACAAGATTTGGATTTCAATATTGCATTAGCCTTCATTTTGTCATCTATTGCCCCTTTAAAATTACCTAGTTTAAATTTCTTTTCACTCGACCTAGTTAGCTTAATAATATTTCCTAACATCAATTCATTAGAATCTTTCATTTATTTATCTGACCTTAGGTTAATGCTAACAGAATAAAGAAAAAACAACTTATTTTATTAATACTCAAATAATTAACCAATAACAAGTCCTTTTTCAAGAAGTAAATCGAAAACCTCCACACTTTTCGTTTTCCCAAATTGGGGATGCTTATGTAAATCTAATATTTGAGCAAGGCACATAATCCAAAAAGTATCTTTTTTTAAATTTAGACCTTCGCAAATATGGGTGGGGGCCGATTTAAAACAGCCAAATTCTGTTGATATATTAATGTTCATGATTTGAGTTTCAAGTTCTAAACTTAAAAGATCTATTTCTTGCTCAGAAAGGGATGTCCCAAAAGAATATGATTCAATTAAAAGTTGATAATTCATAAAAGATTTATTTTTTCAAGAAATCCATCGAGTTATTTTTGTACCTTCATAAATATGCCCTGAAGCTTCAACAATAGGTTTTGTTTCAGGATTCATAAAAATATCGTACAGAACATTTTCTGGTCCTTGAAAAATTACAGTTGCCCGTTGAGGATCATCTAATGATTTACCAATATAAAATGTTTTAACTCCCATTTCTTTAAACATCGACTGCTGTTCCTCAGCATTCATATGAGATTCATATTGTTCAAAAGTATTACTTAGTTGAAAATCTAGAATAGTCGTTTCAATAGTCATAGTAGTAATAAGATGTTTCTTAGATTTTAAATCTTTTTGCAAAAAAAATACTTGAATAAAAATTAGTTTTTATTAAGCAATGTATTAACTATTTTTAATTTTAAGTTATAAATCAACTATAAAAAACAGATTTTAATTTTGGACTCAAAAATTTCTCCAAGAGAACAATGGACTAGTAAGTTGGGATTCATTCTTGCAGCTGCTGGTAGCGCAGTAGGACTTGGTAACCTTTGGGGTTTCGCCTACAGAGCCTCCCAAGGTGGAGGTGCTGCTTTTGTAATTTTATACATACTAATCGTTTTAATTGTATGCCTTCCGGTATTTGTTGCTGAAATGGCTTTAGGAAGAAACGCTACTGCCAGCACATTGCTTGCACCAGTAAAGTTAGCTGGGAAAAATTGGTATCCATTAGGAATTCTTTTCTTTATAGCTCCCTTGGGAATAGCATCATATTATTCAGTCATAATGGGATGGACCGCAGATACCTTGTTCCATTCATTATTTTTTGGATTGCCAAAAAATTTAAGTGATGCAGAAACTTTCTTTGGCTCAATTAGTAGTGGTAGCAGTGTTTTATTGGGGCACCTATTAAGTCTCGTTCTTACAGCCATAATAGTTTCATCAGGGATAAAAAAAGGAATCGAAAAGGTAACAAGATTCTTTATGCCTATACTTTTTATAATTCTTCTATCTCTTGCAATATGGGCCACTTCACTTTCAGGCGCATGGGAAGGATATAAAACATTTTTGTTTAAGTTTGACTTTGATGAATTAAGGAACCCTCAAACTATAAGAAATGCTTTTACGCAAGCTTTCTTTTCTTTAAGTTTAGGAATTGGAGTTATGGTGACTTATGCTTCCTACCTAAATAAAAAGAGTAATCTTCCAAAACTAAGTGTTGGAGTTGCATCATTGGATACTTTGGTAGGTCTTATGGCAGGACTTATTACTTTTCCGATTGTTTTAACGTTTGGTTTAAGTGATGCTATTTCCGAATCAACAGTTGGTGCATTATTTATATCAATTCCTACAGGCCTTGGTTCATATGGAGCGGTTGGAAGAATTGTAGCTGTTGCATTTTTTGCACTAGCTTATATTGCAGCAATAACTTCCTCTGTTTCATTATTAGAAGTTCCAGTTTCCTCTTTAATGGATAAATTTGGTTTTAAAAGAGAAAAATCGGTTTGGTTGATAACTCTTTTCCTATTCTTAGCAGGCATTCCCTCTGCATTAAATTTAAACGTTCTTGGGACTATTGATTCGATTTTTGGAGGAGTATTACTAATCTTTGGTGGATTCTTAGTTACTTTCTTTATGGGATGGGTAGTCCCTGGAAAGTTTAATGAAGAACTTAGCGGTTCAAAAGTTGGAATTAAAACAACACGTTATTTGAAATTCATGACAAGATGGGTTGCACCCCCAATTATTGGTTTTGGACTATTTATTAGTGTGTTTGATTTGCTCAAAGGCTGGGTAAGTTAGAAAATTTTTACAAGTAATATAGTGCGGAAATAAGGGGGGTGGTATAAGTCGATCAACAAATTAAATCGTAAAACTTTTTGCACATTATTTGAAAGCAAGCTTAAAAAAAACTTGTCAATATATTAGTATTTGCAGTCGTTCTTGTTTAAAAAGTTGATGTGTTGGAGAAGTTCTTTTTTATTTTTTAAAAGCCAAAAAATTTTTTTCCAAAAAAATGTCTTACCGCGGATCCTTTTTTTAATTAAGTATTAACTTTTAACTTATATTTAATCTTAAACGTATCGCCAAAAACCATCCCTAATAGAATCTATATAAGATACATTTAGGTGTTTAATTTATAGAAACTAGAGCGCCTAAAAGAATAGATAACAAATTTGATGTCAACCAAATCTGATTCATTAAAAGGAAAGCTTACAGAAAATTTTTCTGAATTTTCTCAACTATCTGACTATTCTTTTATGAATTCTCTTAAAGCAGATCCTCAATCAACAAAAGATGGAAATGATCACAAGCCGCGTTCAATATATTCAGGTCATTATGTACCAGTTGTGCCAACTGCTATTCCAGAACCAGAATATATTTCCCATAGCAACAAACTTTTTAAAGAACTAGGGCTAAGCTCAGATCTTACTAAAGACGAGAATTTTTGTCGTTTTTTCTCAGGTGATATTTCTGTTGCTAATTATCCAATGAGTCCTGTTGGTTGGGCAACAGGTTATGCATTATCAATTTATGGAACTGAATATACCCAACAATGTCCCTTTGGCACCGGCAATGGTTATGGCGATGGCAGAGCAATTTCTGTTTTTGAAGGTTTATTCAATGGGAAAAGAATGGAAATGCAACTTAAAGGAGGAGGTCCAACTCCCTACTGTCGTGGAGCAGATGGCAGGGCTGTACTACGTTCTAGCGTACGAGAATTTCTCGCACAGGAATTAATGGATGCCTTGGGAATCCCTACCTCAAGATCTTTAACACTTTATGTCTCACGTTCAGAAATAGTTAGAAGACCGTGGTATTCCAAAGGGTCCAGATATTTTGAACCTGATATCATGATTGATAATCAAGCGGCAATTACTACGAGAGTCGCTCCATCTTTTTTACGTGTAGGCCAGATTGAACTTTTTGCAAGACGAGTTCGTAATAATGCGCATAATGAGGCCCTCAATGAATTAAAGATGATAGTTCAACATCTAATTGATAGAAATTATAAAGATGAAATTGAATATGAGATTTCAATTGAAAGTAAAGTAATAAAACTGGCTTCTTTATACAGATCAAGACTTATATCACTTATAGTCAACTGGATGAGAGTTGGTTATTGCCAGGGTAATTTCAATAGTGATAATTGTGCTGCTGGAGGTTATACCTTGGATTATGGCCCCTTTGGATTCTGTGAATTATTTGATCCAAGATTTCAACCATGGACAGGTGGAGGTGAACATTTCTCATTTTTTAACCAGCCTTCTGCAGCGGCAATCAACTTTAAAACATTCTGTTCCTCTCTTAGTCCGTTACTTTCACAAAGCAAACAAGATCAAGAAAAGTTAGATCAAATCGAAAAAGAGTTTTCTGAATTAATGAATAAGGAATTGATGAAAATGTGGGCAAACAAGCTTGGTTTAGAACATTACAACGAAACTCTAATAAATGAATTTTTTAATCTCATGGTCATTTCAAAAGCAGACTATACAATTTTGTTCCGTAAACTCTCTGAAATACCTGATAACTTAGATTCTTTAAAAGAGAGTTTCTATTTACCAATTAATGATGAGCTCAATAATAGGTGGGAAGTATGGCTTGAAAACTGGCAATCAGTCTTGAAGAAAGAGGGAAATATTAAAGAAAAATCGACATTAATGAAATCCCTTAATCCAGTCTATACTTGGCGCGAATGGATGGTCGTTCCCGCATATGAAGAAGCTGAAAAGGGAAATTACAAAAAGATAAAAGAGTTACAGGATGTCTTTAGCAATCCATATATAGAACAACCCTCAGAAATAGATCAAAAATATAATCAACTAAAACCAAGCCAGTATTTTAACTATGGAGGAATATCTCACTACAGCTGTTCTTCATAAAAGTTCAATCCTCATGCAAATTGAACAAATTACAGAAAAATATTATTTATTTATGGCCGTAGGCATTCCAACTACTGATACAACTCCCACATGAAGTATTGCCGGCTTCTTCCCAACATTTTTAACATAGTGGGCGCCACCATTGTTACTCTCTATAAATGCATCACCCGCTCTAAAAAAATTAATTTCTTCACCCCTCACATGCTTTAATCTTCCTCTAGTAACATGAATCAACATTGGGGAAGGATGAGTATGAATTGGAGTTTTCAAGCCAACTGGAATTTTTACTTTTAAGAGTCTTAATTCAGGCTTACCCTCGAGATAATTAAAATTTTTACCACTTAGTCCTTTTGAACTTTGAATAATAGGTATAACTTCAATCTTTTCTTCAGCAAGAGAAGGTTGTGGTAAAGCTAAAGTCCCAATAAATAGGAAGCAAAATGGAATAAATTTTTTTAATTTCATTAGATATTTGAGTTTCACTAATAATAGGTAGTTTGCAAAAATAATAAACTAATTTATTTTTTATATAACTTTTCTAATTGCTTAATTTCCTCTCTTAAATCCTTACCTCTATTATTTAATTTATTATTCTTAATAACTATTGGGATAATCCACCAGGCTTGAAGACCTAAAAAGATAAATACTAGGATCAATAATTCAAAAGTACCAGGCTGCATTTGAAAAATAATACTTCTTTGTTAATAACATTATTCTAAAAGTTATTAAACATTCATGAGATATTCAATATTTCTAGGCCGCCTCTAATTCAATGTTAAGTTCAATTCCCTTTGAAATGATTGCTTCCTTAAATTCAATAAGTTTGGAAATTATTCTTTGCTTCTCAGGATCAGTTTTATGGATATCATCTACAACTTCCTGCATTGCAAGTGTTACTTTTTGTAGTTTGATTTCTAAATCTTCCCTGTAATTCATAAGCTTAAAGAAATTATCTTATTTATTAAAAAACAAAATAATTATTAGTAAATAAGTACTTAACCTTAAAAGGATTGACAGCAAAACAAGGAGGATATAATTTATAGTACAAATGTATTAAAATCTACCTAGCCTATTAATAGAAAAGCATGGAGCCTAAGTACTTATTTGGTTGTAGCACTAGCAAGCCAAGCGGATGCCTACTAAATCCCGAAGGCAGCAGAATGATCTTTTTCGAAGAATGCAAAAATTCTCCTAAACCTAATTTAAAAATTCATACTCATCTTTTCTACACAAATCACCTTGGAGAACCTGGAGGGTACAAAGCCTCTGAAAAACTCAACATAGATTCAGCCTGGGAAAAGTGGCACGAACTTCACCAAAAAGGATGGACAGAAGTATCGCACAATTACGGATAAGTGATCCTGCCAAGAAAAGCCTTTATGTTTTTATGAGCTTAAGAGTTTCCTAAAATATGGAATTCGGTGTCAAAATAAATAATCAATATTTATTGACATTTGTATATGAGAAAACATTAAATAGGCGATTCAAGATGAGGTACAAACTAGCTCCTTTTTTTTTATCTTGCTATACAAATACTAAGAGATGATTTAACTTCTTCTGTTTCAATAAAATATTGTGGAATTAACTGAGCTTATTAAGGATTACGTTGCTACAGAATTATTATCAAGTATTGAAATTGATTTTCTTGAAGGAGAATTATGGGAAACCACTCAACATATTGCAGAAATAAATACAGTTATAAAAGCTCCAAAAAATATATGCAAGAAATTGGGACTAGATGAAAAATCTTGTTGGCAATTATGTTGTGCAGCCGTTCTTGACTACTCAAGACCATTAAAAAATGGACAAAATAGAGTAGATGATTTTAAAAAATTAATTAATCGATATGAAATTAGCTACATATAAACTAAAGACTCAATGATACGTTTACTTATTGCATCAATTCTTTTTTTCCTACCATTAGGAGGTTTTGCTGATGAAAAGCAAAGAGAAATTGAGAATGAAGCTATAAATCTTGTTATAAAAAAATATGGAAAAGGCTTAGAAAATAGATTAAAAGGAACGGGAGTAACTCCCAGTTATCGAAGTTGGTATGAAAATGATTGTTTTGTAAGTATTGCAGCAGGTACATACCAAGAAGATACTTGGTTAGCAATGAAGTGGTTTAGCGTAAATATCTGTTCTGAATCAGCTGAAATTATGGAAAGTGAATGAAGAGAATAAGACGCGTATTAGTTTTGCAGCATTTAGAAATAGAGGGGCCAGGTCTTTTTGAACAATTTGCTAAAGAAAGAGATTTGAAAATCGAAATTATTCGTTTAGATAATAAAAATGCTCTGCCGCAAACAAAAAAAGGTGACTTAATTTTAATTATGGGTGGACCAATGGGAGTTAAAGATATTGGAAGCGACAGATATCCCTGGCTCAAGTTAGAAAGAGATTTTATAAAAAAAGAATTAGAAAATGAAAGACCTATAATCGGTGTTTGCTTAGGTGCACAGTTGCTTGCAAGTGCTGCTGGAGGAGATGTAGAAATTCTTAAATATGGATCACCTCCAAAAGCATTACCGGAAATTGGATGGTCTCAAATTTTTATTAATAAATCAAATAAAAACTTTAAAGCACTGTTTAAAGACCCTTTTCATGTACTGCATTGGCATGGAGATAGGATTTTATTACCTAATAAAGCAGTACTTATTGCTAGTAGTGCACGTTGCAAGGAACAGTTTTTTAGGATAGGTAATTTTGCTTACGGATTACAATTCCATATAGAGACGACGGGGGGAATGATAAATAACTGGATTAAAGAAGATAAAGAGTTTGTCCTTAAAGGATTAGGCTTAAAGGGTCAGGAAATTTTAAAAGAAGAGAATAAAAAATATATTGATAAAACTTTTTTAAAAAGAAAGCTTCTAATAAGTAAATTATTTGAATTATTAGATAATTAAAAAGGGAATAATTAATCATCCAGTAAAAAAGGGCTTGATAAAGCCCTGAAAAAAATTTAAAAAGGTTTTTACTAGAAAATACCTGGAAGAATTTGACCAGTAAAATAATAAGCTCCTACAAGAGCAAACATTCCAAGCATTGCGGCTTTACCATTAAGCTTTTCAGCTTTTTCGGTCATGATTTTTTTTGCGAATTCCATAATAAAGTAAAATAGTTTATATCTAAAAACTAATTATTCAAATTTCAGAATGATGTAGTTTTTTCTACCAAATTGATATCTTTCTAAAGATTTAAAAATTAATAATTAAAAATCGCATTGAACTTTTAAAAGCTTGCGAACCAATCTGTAAAGCGTAGCGAGCCCAAAAAACAACTATTTAGCATTATATGTAACGTTTATGCTACAGATATGCAATAAATATCTTGAATATAACTTAATTTCGGCTTAATACTTTACATTTGTTAATACTAGTGTTACATTAGTTAACAATTACACAACTTCAATGGCTAATTCAAACGTTACTACTGAATCAGGCGGCAGACAGAACATGTTTCCTACTGAAACACGTCCTTATATAGATGAGTCTGTTTCGTACGACAGCTACCCACAAAATGCAGAAAAAGTTAATGGTCGTTGGGCAATGATTGGACTTGTTGCACTAGTAGGTGCTTACGTTTCAACTGGACAAATTATTCCTGGCATTTTTTAATGAGTCCACTTTCAGGTTTTTTAGCTGTAATTGTATTCTTTACAGCCATCCTCGTTGCTTATTTAACCAAGCAATTTCAATACGAAAATTTAAACTATTCATCTTCTAATCAAATGAAAAACACAAACACAAAAGTCAAAACAATCGAAAAAGAAAAAGTTGTTGCTGAAACTCTTAACGGCAGATTCGCAATGCTTGGATTAATTGCTGCTGTTGGAGCATACCTAACAACAGGTCAAATAATTCCTGGTTTCGTTTAAAAACCTACTATTTAACAATTCAACAAATCAGAAAAATGGAAAATTCAAAAACAACTTATTGGCAAAACGCCGAAAGAACTAATGGAAGAATGGCAATGATGGGCTTATTTGCATTAGTTGTAAATTATGGCTTATTCGGATGGATAATCCCAGGAATTTTTTAAAATGAATTTAGGATTACTTTTTCTTAAAGTAAATACTTTGGGAGTTATAACTCTTTCTGAACTTGATTGGATAACTAACCATCAATCTGAATTTTCAAGGCTAGATATGGCTTTAGTTATTAAAATCGGCCGTCTTATGGATTCTGGAGTTGTGGAAATTGACAATAGATTGCCTATTTAATTTTTAAAAAATTGATCGTCATGAGTGTTTGTCAATAGGGATACTGACAAGCATTTTTTTATGAGAAAAAATATTTGTAAAAAAAAAGATTGTTTCTTAGCTAAAAACAATCTCTAAATTACCTAATTCTTACATGAAAATTTCAAGTAAGCTCACAGAGTTTAACTGATTTATTTTTATAGTAAATACGCAAAAACGCTTTTGCTATCTATCTTTTTAAACCACCTCTTTTTATCCATAAGAACCATGTAACCCAAATAGGAGGGAGAAATCTTATTAAAAAAGAAATTTTATAAATATAAAATGGTGCATTCTCAATTTGAAATAAATTTATCAAAAAGGAAGATATAGTTACCCAAAGTAAAATTATTAATATATTTGCTCCTAACAAAGCGAACTTATTTTGTTTGAATATTTTTGGCATAAGGTAATTTTTTTATATTTTTAATTTTAAATAATCTAGAGAAATAAATTATAAATTTTCAAAAAAACTTCAAGTTTAAAATCCATATCCAAATAAAAAAAGTACTAAATTTTAATCCCTCTCCAAATAACAAACCAAAAGCAATAGGTGGCGAAAATATTAAAAAAAGAATAGAGAATAAACTAAATAAAGCAAATGATCCTCTTAAAAAAAAATTCTTTCTTTTTGTTCTTCTTAGATTCTTTAAGGTATTCCACTCCCATTCGATAAACCTATAGAACTTTTCTGATAATAAAAAAAAATACTTCATTAATATTATTAATTTCTATAGGCTTTTCTTATTTATAAAATTAATTTCACTTGTTAGCAATAAACCTTATCCCCTTCTTCAGAAAGATAGTAAATTCTATTTTCTGAACTTACAAAGAAAGTTAATCCCTTATATTGTGATCTTCTAAATTTATCTAATCTAAGTTTGTGTAAATCCCAATTATCTGTACTTATATCAGGATTAAATTCTTTTTCTTTTAAGAAAGGTACATAAGGTGGACTAATTATTGTTTTTTTGGTTGACTTATTGTTTCGTCTTGAATAAAAAAATAATAGAAATAAAAGTACAAAAAAAAGAATTAATAATATGTTTGTCATTGTCACTTTTTCTAATTTGAAAAAAACTTTATTTTGTAGAGTGAAGGACTTTTCACAAAAAGTTTTTTAGTGAGTAAAAAATCCTATTTTTATATTCTTGTATTTTTGAATACTTATCAAGGGTTTACTTAGATCAGATTATAAAGTGAGTCGCATTTTAAACATGACTCAAAATTCCATGAATACTCCTTATGCAAAAAGAGTAGCTGAAAAATTTAGAGAGGCTCAAAACTATTTGAAAACTAATGGTTTTAGTAGATCAACTAAACATTTATTGGAAGATATTGAAAATTCTGTTGAAAAATAATGCCAATACCCCCTCACTTGCCACAATTACAATACGGCTACGATGATGGTTTTACAACCATTGTTTTTGGGTTAATAGGTAGTTGCTTAGGATGTATTTTGATTTTATTAGTTTCATTTTTTGAATTTAAAATCAAAAAGCAAAATAGTAAGCCTTAAGAAACTTACTAAACATTAAATAAGAACTCCATTACATCACCTTCGTTAACAATATATTCCTTACCTTCACTTCTTAAAAGACCTTTAGTTTTTGCATTGGCAATTGAACCTGAATCAATTAAATTTTGATATGAAATAGTTTGAGCTCTTATAAATCCTTTTTCAAAATCAGTATGAATTACTCCTGCTGCCTGTGGCGCAGTCATCCCATCTTTTATGGTCCATGCTTTTGTCTCCTTTTCTCCGGTAGTGAAATAAGTTTTTAATCCCAATAATTTATATGTTGATCTAATTAAAGAACTTAATCCCCCTTCTTCTACTCCTAGACCTATGAGGTAATCTTTTTTATCTTCTAGTTCTAACTCTATTAATTCCGATTCGACTTGCGCTGATATTTTTATACATTCTGTATTTTCATTGCTTGCAAAACTCTGAACTTTTGATGAGAAATCATTACCTTCAGCTAAATCATTTTCATTCAAATTTGTTGCGTAAATAATTGGTTTTGCGGTAAGGAAGCCTAATTGCTTAATTATTAAATTTTCTTCTTCACTCAAAGATATTGATCTAACTGAAAGGCCTTTCTCTAGCTCTTCTTCAATTTTTTCTAGTAAGGTGTCTTCTTTTGCTGCCTCTTTACTAGTTCTAACTTGTTTTTTAATTCTTTCTCTTCTTTTTTGGAGTTGAGATAAATCAGCTAAATTCAATTCCAGATTAATTATCTCAATGTCATCCAAGGGATCTACCTTTCCAGAAACATGAATTACGTCACTATCTTCAAAGCACCTTACAACATGAACTATTGCATCAACCTCCCTAATATTTGATAAAAATTTATTTCCCAACCCTTCACCTTTACTGGCTCCTTTTACTAGTCCTGCGATATCTACAAATTCAATTTTTGTTGGGATAATATTTTGGCTAGAACTCAAATTACCTAGCTCTTGTAACCTTTGATCTGGGACAGAAACTATGCCTTTATTAGGTTCTATAGTACAAAAGGGGAAATTAGCCGCTTGAGCTTTAGCATTTTCTACAAGTGCATTAAATAAAGTTGATTTTCCAACATTTGGTAATCCAATAATACCGGCTTTTAACATTTGAAAAAATTTATTGAAAAATTATCAAGAAAACATCCTCTAGTAATATAGTATTTACTTAACCAATCTTGGATAAGTTAATTATAATCGACTTGATTATTTATTTAGTTCCCAAATATTCTCAATTACTATTTTTCAAAAAAAATGCTTGAATTAATAAAAAAAAATATAAATCTAAGAAGTGGAATTATATTACTTTCATTAACTATATTTTTCGTTTTTATAACCAATTCCTTTAAGAAAAATAAGTCAAAGGATATTTCTGATTTTGTAGTTCAAGTTGAAAAAGGAATCCTCTCAGATTCAATTAATACAAGTGGTGAAGTAAAAGCAATCAGGACAAGCAATATTGGACCTCGGAAGCAAGGTGTAATAAAAGAAATCAAAGTAGATGAGGGCGATCTTGTAAAAAAAGATCAGGTTCTAGCTTCACTTGATGATGAAGACTTTATCTATAAAATTAAAGAACTTGAATTAAATGTAGAAAAACAAAAATCCGAATTTTTAAGAAGAGAATATTTATATCAAGAAGGTGCAGTAAGCAAAGAAGATTACGAAAGTTATAAAAATAACTACAACATTAGTAGCGCCAAACTTAATGATGCAAAAGCTGAAAAAAGTTTCTATCTAATTAAAGCTCCTTATGGAGGAAAGATAACTGCAAAATATGCGGAGATAGGATCTTATGTCACACCAAGTACAAACTTAAGTTCAGACCCTAAAACCAAAAACTTTATTTTTGAACTATCAGAGGGTTTAGAAATTGTTGCCAAAGTTCCTGAGAGTGACATTGGCAGAATAAAAATAGGGCAAGAAGCCTCAGTAAGAATTGAGGCTTATCCCTCAAAAAAATATAGTGCCATAGTAAAAAAAATAGCTACAAGAGCTGTAAAAGATAATAATGTAACCTCATTCGAAGTGACTTTAAATTTTAAAGATATTTTTGAAGAAATTAAAATTGGAATGACTGCAGATCTTGAATTTAGAGTCGAAGGTAATGAAGAAAAAATCCTAGTGCCAACAGTTTCTATTGTCACAGAAAAAGGTGAAAAAGGAATTTTGAAAGTTGATAAAAACAATTCTCCCAAATTTGAAAAAATCGAAATTGGTATTAGCAGTGGAAATAAAACTTCAGTCATTGATGGATTAGAACCTGGAGAGCAAATCTTTATTGATATTCCACCTTGGGCTAAGAAGAGAAAATGAGTGTAAAATCTGAAAACTCTAAAAAACCAATTTTACTTTTAGTCGATGGCCACTCACTTGCTTTTAGAAGCTTCTATGCATTTAGCAAAGGGATTGATGGAGGTTTAACCACCAAAGAGGGATTTCCAACAAGTGTGACTTATGGATTTCTAAAAAGCCTATTGGATAATTGTAAAAATATTAGTCCTGAGGGTGTTTGTATTACATTTGATACCGAAAAACCAACTTTCAGGCATGAATTAGATCCAAATTACAAGGCCAATAGAGATGTAGCACCAGATGTTTTTTTTCAGGATATTGAACAACTAGAAATCATTTTAGAAGAAAGCCTTAATTTACCAATTTTTAAATCTCCTGGATACGAAGCAGATGATCTCCTAGGCACAATTGCAAATGATGCTTCTTCTAAAGGATGGTGCGTGAATATTCTTTCTGGAGATAGGGACTTATTTCAATTAGTAGATAATCAAAAAGATATTTATGTACTTTATATGGGTGGTGGTCCATATGCGAAAAGTGGTAATCCAACTCTTATCAATGAAGATGGAGTAAAAGAAAAATTAGGTGTTGCTCCTGAAAGAGTAGTTGATCTTAAAGCCCTAACTGGTGATAGTTCTGATAATATTCCTGGTATTAAAGGAGTAGGTCCAAAAACTGCAATTAATCTACTAAAAGAGAACGACACTCTTGATGGAATCTATCAGGCTTTGGACAAGATTCAGCAGAACAACGATAAGAAATATAAAGGATTCATTAAAGGTTCAGTTATAGAAAAGCTCAGAAACGATAAACATAATGCTTTTCTTTCCAGGGATTTAGCAAAAATAAATACTGAGGTGCCTTTAATTTTAAGTAACGGTTATGAATTAAAAAAAATAAATCAAGAACTACTTTCAGAGTCACTGCAAAAACTTGAATTATCAACACTACTTCGGCAAATTGATATTTTCAATTCAACTTTTAGCAAAGGTGGTTTTGACAAAAATAATATAGCTAAAGAAGAGGAGAAGGCACCAAAAGTTTCAAGTTCTAATGAATTAGAAAATAGTGAAAATAAAATCCCTAAACTCAAAGTAACTGTTGTAAATGATTTTGAATTACTTAATAAATTAATTCAAAGATTAGAAAAGACCGATGAGATAGTTTCCCTAGATACAGAGACTAATAGTTTAAATCCAATCGATGCTGAACTTGTTGGGATAGGACTATGTC
Source organism: uncultured Synechococcaceae cyanobacterium (assembly GCA_902573335.1). Lineage (GTDB taxonomy): Bacteria > Cyanobacteriota > Cyanobacteriia > PCC-6307 > Cyanobiaceae > Prochlorococcus_A. The sequence continues at coordinate 23,497 of CACGJI010000006.1, forward strand.
TTGGAGAAGGCACTGATGATTTATTTTATATACCTCTTGGTCATCAAACAAAAAAAGAGACCCCCAATCAATTATCGATTGAAGATGTTTTCTCAAAACTCAGAACTTGGATAGAAGATCCAAAAAAAGAAAAGGCACTCCAAAATTCTAAATTTGACAGGCAAATATTTTTTAATCACGGACTTGATCTTGAAGGCGTAACCTTTGACACCTTGTTAGCAGACTATCTTCTAAATAATCAGGAGAAGCATGGGTTAAGTGAAATTAGTTTTAGATTATTTGGATTTAAGCCTCCTTCATTTAAGGAAACAGTTGGGAAAAATAAAGACTTTTCATTTGTTGATATTGATGAAGCAAGTATTTACTGCGGTTATGATGTATTTCTAACTTTTAAGATTGTCAAAATTTTTAAAGAAAGATTTTCAACAGAAAAAAATGAATTAATCAAATTGTTCGAAGAAATCGAGATGCCCTTAGAGCCGGTATTGTCTCAAATGGAAATGAATGGAATAACCATCGACATCCCTTATTTAGATAAACTCTCAAAAGAACTAAAAAGTACCTTAGAAGATATTGAAAGTAAAGTTTATGCATTAGCAGAGGAGACTTTTAACTTATCTTCACCAAAACAACTTGGTGAGATCTTGTTTGAAAAATTAAATTTGGATAAGAAAAAATCACGGAAAACAAAAACAGGTTGGAGTACAGATGCAGTAGTTCTTGAAAGATTAATCGACGAACATGAAATAATCCAACATTTAATAAAACACAGAACTCTTAGCAAATTACTTAGCACCTATATTGATGCTCTTCCAAATCTTATAAACGAAAAGACAGGAAGAGTTCATACAAACTTTAATCAAGCTGCTACAGCGACTGGGAGACTAAGTAGTAGCAATCCTAATCTTCAAAATATCCCAGTTAGGACTGAATTTAGTAGGAGAATCAGAAAAGCATTCTTGCCTGAAAAAAATTGGAAACTTTTATCAGCTGATTATTCTCAGATCGAATTAAGAATACTCGCTCACTTAGCGGATGAAGAAATACTAATTAATGCGTTTCATAAAAATGATGACATTCATTCTTTGACTGCAAGATTAATTTTCGAGAAAGAAGAAATATCATCCGACGAAAGGAGAGTTGGGAAAACAATAAATTTTGGAGTTATCTATGGTATGGGTATAAAAAAGTTTGCCCGTTCAACAGGAGTAAGTACTCCAGAAGCAAAAGAATTCCTAATAAAATACAAAGAAAGATATTCAAAAATTTTCAAATTTCTTGAACTTCAAGAAAGGCTTGCCTTATCAAAAGGTTATGTAAAAACAATTTTTGGTCGAAAAAGAGAATTTAAGTTTGATAAAAATGGACTTGGAAGATTAATAGGGAAAGATCCTTACGAAATTGACCTGCAATCTGCAAGAAGGGCTGGCATGGAAGCACAGTCATTAAGAGCCGCAGCTAATGCACCAATCCAGGGTTCAAGTGCAGACATTATTAAAATTGCAATGGTTCAACTAAATAAGAAATTCATAGAAATGAATGTTCATGCAAAAATGCTTTTACAAGTTCATGATGAATTATTGTTTGAAGTTGAACCGGATTCTTTGGAAATTACGACGGAATTAGTAAAGAAGACTATGGAAGATTGTGTAAAATTAAATGTACCTCTTTTAGTTGATATTGGAATTGGAGACAATTGGATGGAGACAAAATAAACCTTATGAAATACTTATTTTAAGATGATCAAACTTTTTAATACTTTAAGCAAAAAAGTTGAGGTTTTTAAGCCTATTGAGGATGTAGTAAAAATTTATTGTTGTGGGGTAACTGTTTATGATTTATGTCATCTTGGTCATGCCAGAAGTTATATAGCTTGGGATGTATTGAGAAGATTTTTAATTTACAGTGATTTCAAAGTGAAGTATGTTCAAAATTTTACAGATATTGATGACAAGATCTTAAAAAGAGCGAAAGAAGAAAGCAGTTCAATGAAGGAAGTATCTGAAAAAAATATTATTGAATTTCATAAAGATATGGATTCTTTAGGGATAATGCGTCCGGATAGTATGCCAAGAGCAACGAATCATATATGCAATATCTGCTCCTTCATAACAATCCTCGAGGATAAAGGTTATGCATACTCTAGAGATGGAGATGTTTATTATTCTGTTTTTAAAAATAAAAATTATGGAAAGCTAAGTAATCAAAATATACAAGAACAAAATATCAATCAGCAAGGAAGAATGGCTAATGAGGAAAATAGTAAAAAACTAAATCCGCAAGATTTTGCACTATGGAAAAAAGCCAAAGATGATGAACCATTTTTTGATTCGCCATGGGGTAAAGGTAGACCAGGATGGCATATTGAATGTTCGGCGATGGTTAAAGATGAATTAGGAGATACTATTGATATCCATTTAGGTGGTTCTGATTTGATTTTTCCTCATCATGAGAATGAAATCGCCCAATCAGAAGCGGCCAATGGCAAAAAGCTAGCAAACTATTGGTTACACAATGGGATGGTCAATGTAAATGGACAAAAGATGAGTAAATCCCTTAAAAATTTTAAAACTATCAGAGAGCTAATTAAGTCAGGTATAAGCCCTATGACTCTGCGATATTTTGTTATGACTGTGAATTATAGAAAACCACTCGATTTTACTGAAGAAGCTTTAAGTAGTGCTTCAGAAGCTTGGAAAAACATTAATGTAGCCCTTTCTTTTATGGACCTTACAAAAGGTGCTTTTAGATCTATTGAAAAGAATGAATCTCTCGAAGAAGAATATAAAGAAAAAATAAATTTTGAATTATCTCAAAAAAAGCTTAAATTTTCTGAGGCTCTGGGAAATGACCTTAATACAGCAGGTGCTATTGCAATTATTTACGAATTAGCGAAACCATTAAAAAACTTTTTAAACCAATTTCAAAGGGTTGAAGGTTTTAAAATAGACCTAAATGAAAAATTCTTTCTACTTGAGAATTTTAAAACTCTTGAAAAGTTGACCGAGGTACTTGGTCTTAAAAAAGAGGTTTTAGTAAAAGAAAGTAAAATAAAAGAAAACGAAATATCATCGCTTATTGATGAAAGATTGAAAGCAAAAATGGAAAAGAATTATACGAAGGCAGATGAAATCAGAAATTTGTTAAAAGAAAAAGGTATTGAACTTATTGATCAATCAAAGGAAATAACAACATGGATAAGGGTCTAAATTTTAAGAAAAAAACCAATTTGAAATTTTTGTTTTTTAAATACACCTTTAAATGGGAAGATATTAGAAATATCAGAGAAAATTGAAATACATTACTGTGCTCGGTTCTACTGGTTCAATAGGGACTCAAACTCTCGAAATAGCTAGTGAACAGCCTGATAAGTTTAAAGCCGTAGCTCTTTCTGCAGGAAGAAATATTAATTTATTAACTGAACAAGTTAAAACACATAAACCAGAGGTAGTTGCAATTGAGGATGAAAGTCTTGTAGAAGATTTAAAAGATAATATTAATAACTTAGATTTGGATGATGCTCCCTTGGTTTTAGGTGGAAAGCAGGGGATTAACGCAGTTGCAGCATGGGATAAGGCAGATACTGTGGTAACAGGGATAGTAGGCTGTGCAGGCTTAATTCCAACAATGTCAGCAATTAATGCGGGGAAAAATATTGCACTTGCTAACAAAGAAACTTTAATTGCGGCAGGCCCAATTGTTATTCCTGCATTAAAGAAAAATAATAGTAGGCTTTTACCTGCTGATTCAGAACACTCTGCTATCTTTCAATGTTTACAAGGATTACCTAATTATGAAAATGCAGATTTTTCAACAGGAGAGATGCCTAAAGGTTTAAAAGCCATACACTTAACAGCTTCTGGTGGTGCTTTCAGAGATTGGGCCGTTGAGGATTTAAAGCATGTCACAGTGGAAGATGCGACTTCACATCCTAATTGGGATATGGGTAAAAAAATAACTGTAGATTCTGCAACTCTTATGAATAAAGGATTAGAAGTTATAGAAGCTCATTATTTATTTGGGACCTCTTACGAAAATATCGAAATAGTTATCCACCCTCAAAGTATTATTCATTCAATGATTGAGATGGAAGATTCTTCAGTATTAGCTCAATTAGGTTGGCCAGATATGAAACTCCCCATTTTATATGCGATGAGTTGGCCTGAAAGATTTAAAACAAATTGGAAAAGATTAAACCTAAGTGAAATTGGAAAATTAACTTTTAAAGAGCCAGACGAGTTTAAATATCCATGCATGGGACTTGCCTATGCTGCAGGAAAATCTTCTGGGACTATGCCTGCAGTCTTAAATGCTGCTAATGAAATGGCTGTTGAACAATTCCTCAAAGAAAAAATTTCTTTTCAAGAAATTCCAACATTTATAAGTAAAGCTTGTGAATCACATATGGAGAATTTGAATTTGAGTCCCGAATTGGAGGATATTCTTGAAGTAGACAATTGGGCCAGACTTTTTGTTAAGCAAGAAATTAAAAAAGGGAAAAAATACGTAAGTATTGGATAAAAGTGAATATAAAAAAACATCTTCTACTATGCGCAACACCTACAAAACAGAAATGCTTTAAAGGCAATGAAGGTCAAAAAGCATGGGAATGCCTGAAAAAGACTTTAAAAAAATTTGAGAATGATCCCTCTACAAAAAACGTTCATATATTAAGATCAAAAGCTGACTGTTTAAGGATATGTAAGAACGGCCCAATTCTTCTTATTTGGCCTGATGGTATTTGGTATGAGAAAGTTTCTCCAGAAAAAATTTCTGAAATTTTTACCTCACATATTATTAACGGTAAGCCAATAGAAAAATGGATTTTCAAAAAAACACCATTTTTAAATAGTCCTAGATACTCATAATCCAGTTCTTTACGACTTCGTCTGACCAGCTGCCATTAATCGAATGAAAACCATTATGACCTCCTTTTTCAGTTATAAAAATAGTGAATTTATCAATAGATTCTTTTCTTAAATTCAAAGTATCCTTATATGGAACCCAGGGATCATCCTTGGCATGAATAAAAAGCATTTGAGGTAATTTTTTTATTGAGTTTTGGATTCTAAATATTGGAGAAGCTTTAATATAATAATCTTCTAAAGAATCAAATCCCCAACTAGGAGCTGTAAATTCCTGATCAAATTCTCTTATACTTTTTAAATTTCTAATTTTTATTCTTAATTTCGCGTTATCAAGGAGTTTGCCTTCATCATTAAACCCCTCCCATAACTGATTTTTTAAGCGGTGAAGTAACCATTTTTGGTAGATAGAATTTCGAGGTTTTTCAATACAGAGACTGCATGAAGATAAATCTAAAGGGGTACTCACGCAGGCAAGGCCATCTAAAAGTTTTTCTTCTTTGCTTTCATCGTAATCTAGGCAGGCATTTAAAAGAATTGTTCCGCCTAAAGATAATCCAACTCCGTAAATTGGAAGATTATTATTCCTTTTCATAAGATCTTTGAACTCTAAATTAATCAATTTTTTAAAATAATTAATTGCTGAAATAACATCACTGGAGCATCTAGCACAATAATTTCCTTTAGCTAAATATCTCGCTGATCCAGATCCTCTTAGATTTAATTTAAGAACTCCAAAACCATTATTTACTAATTTCCTAGATATTCTTCTTAAACCAAACCGTTTAGTTGAGCCCCCTAAACCATGTGTAACGATTACAAATCCCCTAAGTGATTTTAAGTTTTCAGGTAATTCTAAAAAACCTAAAAGATAATCACACTCAAATTTTTTAGAAAGAATTTTATTAATCGGAAAGAATATTTTTTTATTTTTTTTTGATTTAACAAAATCAATAACAAATGTATCTCTCAAAGTTTGTAAGTCGCCACCTATCCAAGGTAAGACTTCTCGAAATGGCTTATTTTTTACGTAATCTGAATAACTAAAAGATATACCTTTATTTCTCCCCAACTCCAAGATCCTTTAATTCTCCAATCAAATCATTCAGTACCTTTTTTGCATCACCAAATACCATTGAGGTATTTGGCAGATCAAATAAATCATTTTTTATTCCGGAGTAACCTGCACTCATACCACGTTTAATTACAAATACCGTTCTTGCTTCCTGCACATCAAGAACTGGCATGCCATATAAAGGAGAAGAGCTATCATTTTTAGCTTGAGGATTAACCACATCATTTGCTCCTAAAACTAAAACAACATCCGTTGCTGGAAAATCAGGATTTACAACATCCATCTCTTTAAGTTGTTCGTAAGGAACATCTGCTTCTGCTAAAAGTACATTCATATGTCCAGGCATCCTCCCTGCTACAGGATGAATTGCGTAAACAACTTCAATACCATTTTGCTCTAGTTTTTTTGTCACTTCCCTTAAAGTATGTTGAGCTTGAGCTACTGCCAGACCATAACCAGGAACAATAATTACCTTATTGGCTGCCTCTAAAGTCAATGCACATTCTTCAACACTGCAAGAAGTTATATTTGTATATTCTCCTGAACCAGAAGAGGCTGTACTTTGTGCCGATAAAGATCCTCCAAAAAGAACTGAGACCAACGATCTATTCATACCCTTGCACATTACTTGAGTAAGTATTAGACCTGCTGCTCCAACCATTGCGCCTGCTACTATCAAAAGCTGACTATCTACAACGAAACCTGCTGCTGCTGCTGCAATCCCTGAATAGCTATTTAATAAAGATATAACGACTGGCATATCCGCTCCACCAATTGGCAAAGTAACTCCAATACCTAATAAAGAAGAAACTATAACTAAAAGCCAAATAGAACTTGTATTGCCGTTTATCAAATCAAAAAAGGCTATCAAGGAAGCAACTGCAAAAACAATATTTACAAAATGTCTAACTTTGCTCTGAGTCCATCCTGGAGTTGACAACCAACCCTGTAACTTTGCCATCGCCACAATTGAACCTGTGAAAGTTATGGCACCAACAAATATAGAAACAGATATTGAAACTTCGTTAATCAGTGACTTAAAAAAATCAAGATTTTCTACACTATTAGAAATAGGGAAAATAGCTACTCCTAAGGCCACCAAAAGTGATGACATTCCTCCACATCCATTGAACAAAGCCACTGTTTCAGGCATGGAGGTCATAGGTACTTTTTTTGCAAGAATTGCTCCGAATAAACAACCTATTATTGATCCAATTATTATCCAAATCCAAGACTGAATAGTAATTCCAGAAGTGCCTAAATAATAAGAAAGTAATCCTACTACTGATAGCGACATTGCAAATGCAGCTAATCTATTGGCATCCCTTGCTGATTTTACTTTTGACAATCCTTTTATTCCCAAAGCCAGTAAAAGTACTGCTAGAAGGTCAATAACGAATTTAATGATTACAGGTAGATTCATTTTAATAATTACTTCTTATTTGATGGTTTACGACTAAACATCGCGAGCATTCGATCAGTTACAAAGAAACCGCCTACAACGTTAAAAAGAGCAAATCCAAGAGAAACTGAACCAATGATTAAAAGTGGTACGTTACCTTCTGCTTTTACAATTAAAGTCAAGGCTGCAAGCATTGTTATTCCCGAAATTGCATTTGCTCCACTCATTAGAGGTGTGTGAAGAGTAGGAGGAACTTTTCCAATTAACTCGAGAC
>CACGJI010000007.1 GCA_902573335.1 uncultured Synechococcaceae cyanobacterium
TAACGGGGTAATTTTCTTTTTGGTACGATGTCTGGCTTAATCATCACTTACAAATTTAAAAAAATCCATTCTAGTCACTAGAAATAATAATAGATAATATTTATTCATCAGACAGAAGGCCCTCCTCCTGCAATCCCTCCAATGCGGCAGGATCTGGCAGTTGATCTTCAGAAAATTGATTTTCAGCATTAGGCCTTGCGAAGGCCGCAAAATTACTAGAAGAAGGATCTATTCCATGTCGATTTCTCGTTGTCTCCAAATCTTCATCACTAGGATCGTCAAGAATTGCAGTAGAGCTTACGGCAGGTGATTGTGGCATATCAACTGTATAATCTGGCCTTAAGTTCTGTGCTCTTCTGTAGCCACCAGATTCTTCTGCAAGAATATCGGGATGAGGACCAGCCTCTGAGGATAATTCCTCCACAAAACCGCTAAAACCTGTACCTGCAGGTATTAATCTACCGATGATAACATTTTCTTTTAAACCTCTTAACCAATCAGATTTACCTTCAATCGCAGCTTCTGTAAGAACCCTTGTTGTTTCTTGGAACGATGCTGCTGAAATAAAGCTATCTGTATTGAGAGAGGCTTTAGTAATACCCAACAAAACTGGAGTAAATTCTGCTGGAGCTCCTCCTGTAATGGCCATTGCTTGGTTTGTATCTTCCACTTGCCTTAACTCTATGAGTTCACCTGGCAAAAGAGTAGTATCCCCTGCATCTTCTATACGGACTTTACTTGTCATCTGTCTAACAATAACTTCAATGTGTTTATCATCGATTGCCACACCCTGCGACTTATAAACATTTTGTACCTCATTTACCATACTTCTTTGTAGTTTTGATATAGATTCTCGAGCTGCATCTAAAAGAGGTTTTTGATCTTTTAAATCATTGAAATAGCAATCTAATAGTTCATGTGGATTAATTGGACCATCAGTTAAAGATTCTCCACCTTTAACTTGTTGTCCATCACTAACCATTATATTTTTTCCAATTGTTAGTTGATATTCATTAACTAAATCATCTTTTTCAATAACTGATAAAGAAACTGATTCTTCATCATTACCTTGTTTAATCTGAACAATTCCAGATTTTTTACATAGAATTGCTGAATCTCTAGGTCTTCTAGCTTCTAATAACTCTTCAATACGAGGTAATCCTTGTACGATATCTCCAGTTTTCTGCCTTTCAAAAACAAGCAAAGCTAAACCATCTCCCCTAAGAACCAAGTCTCCATCTTTAACATGTAAAACTGAATCAGGAGAAACCATATAAGGCCTACCAAGTCTTAAGGTTACTGAACTATTAGAAATCTCTTCTATTTCTCCACAAGAAGTTGATTTTACAGAATCACTAATAGGATCACCATCAACTAAACGATCACCAACTTTCACTAATGCTTTACCACTAATTTTAATTTTAATTTTATCTTCTTCTCTTTCAACAATTAACCTTCTTATTGGCTCATCATCAACAACATTTGGTAATTGAGCCAATCCCTTCTCTTTGCAAAGAATTTGAGTAGTAGCTATTACATCTCCTGCTTTTACTACTTGGTTATTATTGACTTGCAGTTCTGTATGTGTTGAGCCATGACTGGAGTCAGATATAGTATCTCTTCTTACAAGAATAGACTCCAATATTACTAAATTTAATCTATTGATTGATGCATCATGTTTATCTTCAATCGACTCGACGTCAATAGTCATTTGAGGAGTAGCATCAAAGCTTTCAATACTTAAATGTGTTCTAAGTAATTCAACCCCTTCAACTGATTTTATCAATTCACCGTCTTTGTAGGTAAGCCTTTGGATAGCTTTTAAGCCTAGATGAGGACCTTTTTCCTGCTTAACATGTGATAGTTGAGGTAATTGCGCCTGGTCAGGAATAGTAAATTCTTCAACAGTTCTTAATAACAAGCCTCGACATTTAGGTGTTTCTAATTTTTGAACAAATAGAATTTCTTTATTGTCAACACCATCTAAAATCTTTTCGCCTGGATTTACAAGATTTCCTTCTTCTGTAAATCTATTCAAAACTTCTTCATCATCACACTCATGAAAAGTTCCATTTCTTACAGTTATTTCACGAAGAATATCATTTTTTTGCGTAACTGTAACAATGCCTGATGTTTGACTAAAAATATCTTTTACAACTTCTGTTCCAGCTTCAATCCATTTCATATCTTCAATCATTAGAAGAGATATATCCTTATTGATTTCATGTGTTTCTTGAGGAATCCAGAGTAATGTCCCTCCTTGACTTACTTCAAATCCATTTTTAGATGATCTCGCTTTTTTAACACTTAATCCCGGTGCATATTTTACTAGACCACCAGTTTTTGTACGGAACCTTTCATCCGTTAAATCGGCTATTACCTCACCATTACTGATTTTACTTCCAGGGGAAATATTTAAACGATAGGAGGTCCCATCACTAGATTCCAAATTATATATTTGACCTGAGTGAGTAGATTCTTCAATTAATTTAAAATTAGTTAAAGACATTGAAGTAGTAACAATCTGAACTTCTCTTGAATCTCCTATTGATTCTCTTAATCGAACTTGTCCACCAAACTCACTTGATTGACTTGCTTCTGCCAAAACTGTCCCTTCATCTACAGATTGACCAGATGATATAACTGGTCTTGCATTTGGTGGCAAGTTATAAACATCTCCAGCTAAAACCCACAATCTGCCTAATCTTTGAGCTTTTAAGGTAATATTACCCTGCCTATCTGTAACCTCCTTTGGTTGAATAACCTTGTCGTACCTAACTTGACCAGCCAAATCACAAATAACATCCTTTGTTGCTTTTTCTACACTCTTTTTCACAGCTCCAGCAGTAATCTGAGCAACAGTTATATCAGAACTAATTTCTTCACCATCATCTACAAATAAAAGCGATCCACTAGAAACTTCAATTTTTTGAGATTTGCCAGAATTATTTCCTTGAGGAACTATCTTGAGTATGAAATCAACTTCTGCTTGTTTAGCTTCTACGCCATGTGGAGTTCTATAACCTCTAACCTTTGCTTTTGAACTGAACTCAACTTTACCAGAAATTTTTGATCTTACAACTCCACTTTCAGCAGTTGATACACCTCCAGTATGGAAAGTTCTCATTGTCAATTGAGTTCCTGGCTCGCCAATCGATTGGGCAGCAATAATTCCAACAGCCTCGCCTAAATCAACCAAATGATTATGAGCCAACGCCCATCCGTAGCACCTCCTACAAACGGATCTGTTAGCTTCACATGTTAATGGGGATCTTATTTTTACTTCACTAATAGATGCTTTCTCAATTTCTTCTGACAATGAAGGATCTATAGCAGTGTTTTGAGGAACCAAAAGGTTTCCTTGAGGATCAAAAATATCCTCTGAGGTAAGCCTACCAAGTAGCCTTGCTCCAAATTTACCATCTTCAGCTTCAACCACTATTGATCTTTCTGTTCCACAATCTTCTTCTCTTACAATTACATCTTGAGCAACATCAACTAATCTTCGAGTTAAATAACCAGAATCCGCAGTTCTTAAGGCAGTATCCACCAAACCTTTCCTTGCTCCATAGGAAGAAATCACATATTCAGTAACAGTGAGTCCTTCTCTAAAATTAGTTCTTATTGGGAGGTCAATGATTTCTCCTTGAGGATTAGCCATCAATCCCCTCATACCAACAAGTTGTCTTACCTGAGACATATTACCCCTCGCTCCTGAATTAGCCATCATCCAAACGGAATTTAGTGGATCATTTTGATTAAAATTATTCTTGACAGCATCTACTAATCTTTCATTAGTTTCAGTCCAGGTATCAATAACTTTTGTGTGCCTTTCAACTTCGGTAATTTCACCAAGTCTATAGCATTCTTCTGTAGCAGATATTTGCTCTTCAGCTTGTCCTATTAAATCTTGTTTAGCTTCAGGAACTTTTAAGTCATCTACTGAGATAGAGACCGCAGCTTGGGTAGCATATTTAAATCCTAAATCTTTTAGATTATCTGCCATAGCAGCAGTTATAGCTGTTCCATGAGTTTTATAAGCCCAAGAGACTAAATTTTTTAAGGCTTTCTTATCAACTACCTTATTTTTAAATGATGGGGGCGTTTTGGCTAGCGCAGGCATTATAACTGGATTATTCTTTTTCGAATTTTTAGTAGTTTTACGTACTCTGGATGTTTTTTTTGATTTAGATGAAGTCATGATTTTTTAATAAATGAAAAATAGTTTTTAAAGATTAAGTTCTAGATACAGAATCGATGATGGTATAGTTCATAACCACTCTTCCAACAGTTGTCAGCACAAATCTACTTATTAAATTATTATCACAGTCAAATCTATCCCTTCTTAAATTCCAGATTTCTAATCTTGAGCCATCTTCTAGGTCTTGAGTTTTTTGCGGGCTACGCATTTCGTCTTCATCTTCAACTTCTCCATTAAATCTAACCCAAACCCATTCATGCAGGCTGATTCTTTTATCTTCAAAGGCAAAAATAACATCTTCTAATGAAGCAAAAGTAGTCTTATTATCTCCAAATTTAGGTTGTTGATAATTCGGTTGCAAAGCCGTCAGATAATAAGATCCTAAAACCATATCTTGTGATGGAGTCACAATTGGTTCACCAGTAGCAGGAGAAAGAATATTATTACTAGCCAACATAAGCATGCGTGCTTCAGTTTGTGCCTCTAGAGCTAAAGGAACATGAACTGCCATTTGATCTCCATCAAAGTCAGCATTGAATGCAGGACAAACTAAAGGATGAAGTTGTATTGCTCTACCTCCAACTAATTTCGGTTCAAAAGCTTGAATTCCTAGACGATGCAGGGTAGGGGCTCTATTTAAGAGAATTGGATGACCTTCAATAACTTCCTGAAGTACCTGCATAACTTCGTCATCAGCTTTTTGTATTAATTTTTTTGCAGCTTTAATATTATTCACAATATTTTGTCGTATCAATCTATGGATTACAAAAGGCTGAAAGAGCTCTATTGCCATTTCTTTTGGGAGACCACACTGATGCATTTTTAATTTAGGACCCACAACTATTACAGATCTTCCTGAATAGTCAACACGCTTTCCAAGAAGATTCTGTCTAAATCTTCCTTGTTTTCCTTCAATTATGTCACTTAGGGACTTAAGAGCTCTATTATTTGCCCCAACAACAGTCCTCCCTCTTCTTCCATTATCTATAAGGGCATCAACTGCCTCCTGAAGCATTCTTTTTTCATTTCTTACTATGATTTCAGGGGCTAAAATTTCTTGAAGCCTAGCTAGTCTATTATTTCTATTTATAACTCTTCTATATAAGTCATTTAAATCTGAAGTTGCAAATCTTCCTCCATCAAGCTGAACCATCGGTCTAAGGTCAGGAGGTATTACTGGTATTGCATCTAAAACCATCCATTCTGGTTTTGCATTAGTTGCAATGAAATTATCAATAACTCTTATCCTTTTTATGAGCTTTGCCCTCTTTTGCCCTTTGCTATTAGTAATTTCTTCTCTAAGCTCCTCAGCAACCTGATTTAAATCAAGGTCCTCAAGTAATTGCTTCAGTGCCTCAGCACCAATTCCAACAAAAGGTTCATTTTCTATAGTTGAATCTTCAGCATAAATTTCATCTTCAATTTCCAACCACTCATCCTCAGTGAGTAATTGCTTATATTTAAGTTCTTTATGATCACCAGGATCTAAAACAACATAACAATTAAAATAAACTATTTGTTCTACATCCCTAAGCGGAATATCCAAAAGTATTGCAACGTAACTGGGGATTCCTTTCAAATACCATACATGGGAAACTGGCGCAGCGAGTTTTATGTAGCCCATCCTATGTCTTCTGACTCTACTTTCGGTTACTTCAACCCCACATCTCTCACAAACAATGCCACGATGTCTTACCCTTTTGTACTTTCCACAATGGCATTCCCAATCTTTAGATGGCCCAAAAATCTTTTCACAAAATAATCCATCCATTTCTGGTTTAAGTGTCCTGTAATTGATAGTTTCAGGTTTCGTAACTTCACCTACAACTTGTCCATTGGGCAATGTCCTCTGACCCCAATCCATTATTCTTTGTGGGGAAGCTATTGAAATTTTGACGTAATCAAAGTGATTTTCAGTTCTTAAGTTGCTGTTTGTCATTTTTGGCGAATTTAATTTAAAAAATTTTAATTGAGTATTTAATCTTCCTCATATTCAGAGGTTCCGAGTGATTCGTAAGTCGGCCTTGAAGGAGTATTTCTTCTCGGATTGATATCTTGCATTAAATCTACCTCTTTTCCTTCGTCTGTATAAACCCCTATATCCAAGCCTAGAGATTGTAATTCCCTCATAAGTACTTTAAATGATTCAGGAGTACCAGGCCTTGGGATCGGTTTACCTTTTACGATCGCATTGAGCGCTTCATTTCTTCCTTGCATATCATCAGATTTAACTGTTAACAATTCCTGAAGAGTATAAGCGGCTCCATAAGCTTCAAGAGCCCATACTTCCATTTCTCCAAGCCTTTGTCCACCTTGCTGAGCTTTACCGCCCAAGGGTTGCTGTGTAACCAGAGAGTAAGGACCAGTGGATCTTGCATGAATTTTATCATCCACCAAATGGACTAATTTGAGGAAGTGAGAGTATCCTACAGCAACTGGCTGATCGAAGGGTTCACCTGTTCTACCATCTTTAAGTAATAACTTTCCAGGATCTTCAGGGTTGTAAACCCATGCTTTACCTGGCTGTTTTGAAGCTTCCTCTAAAAAAGCTTGAACAGTTTGATGTGATTTTTCAGCTCCATACATTTCATCAAATGGAACAACTTTAACCCGACAGTTTAAGTTCGAGGCTGCCCAGCCCATCAATAATTCAAAAACTTGACCTACATTCATCCTACTTGGAACTCCTAAAGGATTAAGAACTATGTCCACAGGGGTTCCATCAGGTAAATAAGGCATATCTTCTCTTGGTAAGATTCTGCTAATAATTCCTTTATTTCCATGCCTCCCGGCCATTTTATCACCTACTTGAATTTTCCTTCTCTGAGCAACATAAACTCTTACAACCATGTTGGCTCCTGGAGGTAATTCATCACCTTGTTCTCTAGTATAGATGCGAACATCCAAAACCCTTCCCTTTTCAGTTTTAGGTACCCTTAGAGAATTATCTCTGACATCTCGAGCCTTTTCACCAAAAATAGCTCTTAAAAGTTTTTCTTCAGGTGGTTGGTCTGATTCCCCTTTTGGAGTAACTTTTCCTACAAGAATATCTCCACTTTCGACAAAAGCACCAATCCTAATAATTCCCATCTCATCAAGATTATTTAAGCTTTCTTCCGAGATATTAGGAATCTCTCTTGTGATTTCTTCAGGTCCTAGCTTCGTTTGTCTGGCTTCAATTTCATATTTTTCAATATGTACTGAGGTATATAAATCATCAGTTACCATCCTTTCACTCACAAGTATGGCATCTTCATAGTTGTATCCCTCCCATGGCATGTAAGCAATTAAAACGTTTTGGCCAAGGGCTATTTCGCCTCCTTCACATGCGGAGCCATCTGCTAAAACCTGCCCAGATATAACTTTATCCCCAATTTTCACTATAGGTCTTTGGTTGAGGCAGGTATCTTGATTTGATCTTTGATATTTCTGAAGATAGTGAAAATGTTCATTACCATGCTCATCTTTAACGACAATTTCATTAGCATCTACATAAGATACAGTTCCATTAACTTTTGTTATGGGAACCATTCCCGAATCTCTAGCAACTTGAGATTCTAAACCTGTACCAACTAAAGGACGTTCAGGCCTCAGCAATGGAACAGCTTGGCGTTGCATATTTGATCCCATGAGAGCTCTATTAGCATCATCATGTTCTAAGAAAGGAATAAGTGAAGTAGCAACTGAAATTACCTGAACCGGAGAAAGCTGAACGTAATCAACTTGATGAGGAGGGACTTTTTCAAAATCCTGTCTATATCTAACTGGTATTAGATTTGCAATTATTTTACCGTCCTTGTCAGTGGCGACGTCTCCTGGAGCCACCCTACACTCATCTTCTAAATCAGCAGAAAGATAAACCGGATTACCTTCCTTATTAACTTTACCATTATTAACTTCCCAAAAAGGTGTTTCAATAAAACCGTACTCATTAACTCTTGCGTGGGTTGCTAAAGAATTTATAAGTCCTGCATTAGGACCTTCAGGAGTCTCGATAGGACATAATCTTCCATAATGTGAAGGGTGAATATCTCTTACAGCAAAGCCTGCTCTTTCTCTAGTTAAACCTCCTGGACCTAATGCTGATATTCTTCTCTTATGAGTTAATTCAGCTAGAGGATTAGTTTGATCCATAAACTGACTTAATTGACTGGAACCAAAAAATTCCTTTATGGCAGCAACTAAAGGTTTGGGATTGACTAGTTGAGCGGGAGTTAAAGAATCTGTTTCTCCTACAGTCATTCTTTCTTTAATAATTCTCTCTAAACGATTAAGTCCAACCCGAACTTGATTTTGAAGAAGTTCTCCTACAGATCTAACCCTTCTATTACCAAGATGGTCAATATCATCCAAACTAGCGCCTCCAATATCCAATTCAAGATTAATTAAGTAATCAATGGTAGAAAGAACATCTTCATGGGTAAGTGTTCTCACATCGTCTGGGACGGTAAGTCTCAACTTTTTATTTATTTTATATCTACCAACTCGTCCTAAATCATATCTTTTGGGATCAAAGAATCTACTGTGTAATAGCTGTTGTCCGCCAGAAACGGAGGGTGGTTCACCAGGACGTAACTTCTTGTATAGCTCAAGTAATGCCTGATCTTCTGAATTAATACCCTCGTCATTAGCTGACTCAATTGAGCTTTGATAAAACTCGGGATGCCTTAGTTTATCGACCACATCATTATCTGAAAGACCCATCGCTCTCATAAGAACATGAGCATTAATTTTTCTAGTTTTATCAACTCTCACATAAAGTAAATTATTTTTGTCAGTCTCGAATTTTAACCATGCTCCTCTATTAGGGATAACGCTAGCATTGTAAGTTCTTCGACCATTTTTATCCAGTTCATCTTTGAAATATACTCCAGGGCTTCGAACAATTTGATTAACAATAACTCTTTCTGCTCCATTAATAATGAAAGTTCCTCTTTCAGTCATTAACGGTAGTTCGCCAATAAAAACTTCTTGTTCTTTAATTTCCCCTGTCTCTTTATTGATTAACCTGCAAATTACATACATCTGGGATGCAAATGTAGCATCTCTTCTTTTAGCTTCCTCAACATCATGTCTAGGTCTTTTTAACCTGTATTCTTCACCGATGAAGTG
This sequence comes from uncultured Synechococcaceae cyanobacterium, assembly GCA_902573335.1. GTDB lineage: Bacteria > Cyanobacteriota > Cyanobacteriia > PCC-6307 > Cyanobiaceae > Prochlorococcus_A. Next base: position 9,314 of record CACGJI010000007.1, read on the forward strand.
TAATTCTAATTTACCTGTGTAATCAGAAATGGGGGAAAAATTTTGTAATTCTTCTATTAAACCCTTTTCCAAAAACCATTTAAAGCTTGCTCTTTGTACTTCAACTAAATCTGGTAGATAAGTAGCTGTTTTTGCTACCTGTAAAGCGCTACTGCTCATCCAAGAAAACCTGCGATTTTGTGAGATTTACTATTTACTTTTAATCTACTCAATAATTAGTTCTTTAACATTTCACCTAAAATGTGATCAACAATTAAATCTCGATTTCAACAAAAAAAACCTAATAAAGAAGAAAATTAAATTTTTTAATGCTGGTAAATCATTAACTGTGTTTGTTAAAGTTAAAAAATTAAGAAAAATTTCCAGTAATTCCTAATACTAACAGTTGCTACGTCTACTTAACAAGTCAAATTTAAACAAATCTTCAGCATTCTTATACGACTCTCTAGCAATTGTGGTTAATTCAGTAGATCTTAAATCCGCCATAAAGTTGGCAACATTTTCAACAAACGCAGGTTCATTTCTTTTACCCCTATGAGGGACAGGAGCTAAAAATGGCGAGTCAGTTTCAATTAAGTATTTATCATTTGGGACTATTTTGGCACACTCATGAATTTCATGTGCTTTTGGGAATGTGACTATACCACTAAAACTGATGTAAAATCCAAGATTCAAGAATTCCTTCATTGCTTTTGGTGTTCCTGTCCAACAATGAAGTACACCATTAGGACATTTTCCTTTTTTAGAGAGATTTCTACATATCTCAATCATTTCATTTGCAGCATCTCTGCAATGTATGATGACGGGCAATTGAAGTTCATAAGCTAACTCCATTTGCGGAATAAGTGCTTCAATCTGCTGAGTTTTATTTTCATTTTTAAAAAAATCTAAGCCTAATTCCCCAATAGCTACAACTCGTCTATCTTCTAGAGCTGATTTTCTTAGAAGAGATTTTGAACTTTGTCCCCATTTTTTTGCTTCTAGCGGATGCAAACCAACTGAATAGTAAATTTCATTAAATTCATGGGATATTTTTTTCAACTTTGGAATTTCTGTTAATTCACAGCAAGCATGAACTAATTTTTTTACACCTTTTGATCGCAATCTTAAAACAACATCTTCAAGATCTCTCTCAAAATTTTCAAATATTAAATGACAGTGCGAGTCTATGAGTTCTATATCGCTCATAATTATGATCTGTCTTTTTACTTAGTGGCGAGACTAGTTTTTACAAAATTGTTGATTTTCGATTTTTTATTAGCACCGTTGTTCTTGTGAAGAACATTTTTTTTAACTGCTTTATCGATTAAGCTAAAAGCTTTATTAAGACTTGTTTGCACTAAATTTTTATTATCTTCATTAGGGTTTTTTTTATATTTTTCACAGTTCTCTAAGGTTTTTTTGGTTAAAGTCCTAACAGTAGATTTATATGATTTATTAATCAGACGATTTCTTTCGGCAATTTGTATTCTCTTTTTTGCTGATTTGTTGTTGGCCACAGAGGGTGCATAAATAGAAGATCCCTATCATAACAAATAAATCGTCCACTAATCAATCATATATAATTTAGGAAATATTAAATTGGGTTTTGAGCCTTTCTATTTGGAAAAATTAAGCAAATGAAGATCATAAATAATAAAAAAGAAGCTATTGAAGAATTAAAAAGGATTTCTACTCGAACTAGTTCAGATAATAATAATAAGATAAATAAAATTGTTGAAGAAATACTTCAAGAAGTAAAAAATTCTGGAGATATAGCGGTAGAAAAATATACAAAAAAATTTGATGGTTTCGACCCTGACCCTATGCAAGTGAGTGCGGATCAAATAAAAAATGCATGGGATGAAATTGATAATAATTTGAAGCAATCACTTGCGGTAGCTCATAAAAGAATTGAAAAATTTCATAAAAAAGAAATTCCTCAATCTTTCACTATAAAAGGTGAATATGGTGATACCGTCCAAAGAAGATGGAGACCAGTTAAAAATGCAGGTATTTATATTCCTGGAGGTAGAGCTGCTTATCCAAGTACAGTATTGATGAATGCTATACCTGCAAAAGTAGCAGGAGTAGAAGAAATTATAATGGTATCTCCTGGGAACAAAAATGGAGAAATAAACAAAACTGTTTTAGCTGCAGCTCACTTATCAGGGATCAATAAAGTATTTAGAATTGGAGGAGCTCAAGCAATTGGTGCTTTAGCATTTGGCACAAATCAAATCAATAAAGTTGATGTTATTTCAGGTCCAGGAAATATATATGTTACAACTGCGAAAAAACTCATTTATGGCGCTACAGGGATTGATTCTTTAGCTGGTCCAAGTGAAATATTAATCATTGCAGACGAAACAGCTCAAAGCACTCATATAGCATCTGATCTACTAGCGCAAGCAGAACATGATCCTTTAGCTTCATCAATACTTCTAACTACATCAAAGAACCAGGCAAAAGAAGTTTTAGAAGAACTTTATAAAAAAATAGATGATCATCCAAGAAAAGAAATTTGCATGCAATCAATAAAAAATTGGGGTTTAATTGTGATATGCGAGAATTACGAATCATGTGTTGAACTAAGCAATAACTTTGCCCCTGAACATCTAGAAATTCTCACTATAGATTCAAAAAAAATTCTTGCAGGTATAGAGAATGCAGGAGCGATATTTTTAGGAAAATGGACCCCAGAAGCTGTTGGAGATTATCTTGCCGGACCAAATCATACTTTACCCACTTCAGGAAATTCTAGATTTAGCGGTTCCTTAGGGGTTGAAACTTTTATGAAAAATACTTCAATAATAGAATTTAATGAAGAAAGTTTAAAAGTCAATAGCCTTGATATTATTAATCTTGCTAAAAGTGAGGGCTTACATAGCCACGCTAACTCTGTAGAAATAAGATTTGAAGATTAGCTAGCTCTTGAGGGTGAGTAAACCACTGGAATTTCGTCTTCAATTTTACCAACTAATACTTTGTCTGTGAGATCAACGAATAATCCATTTTCTAATACGCCTGGAATATTATTAATCTTCATTTCAATGTCTTTTGGATTCATAATACCTTCATTAAATAATACATCTAAGATGAGGTTGCCTTGATCAGTAACAACTGGGCCAGCTTTTTTAGTAGCCATTCTTAAAGAAGAACTGCCATTCATTTCTGAAATGACTTCCTGTACTTGCTTCCAAGCATTAGGAAGAACTTCTACAGGTAAAGGGAAAGATTGATTTAGATTTTGTACAAGTTTAGTTTCATCAACAACAATCAATAATTGATTAGCTTTAGATGCCACTAACTTTTCTCTAACGTGGCATGCTCCTCCTCCTTTTATTAATTGAAATCCTGGATCAACTTCATCTGCTCCATCAATAGCTAAATCAATTTGAGATACAGAAGCTAAATCGATAAGAGGGATATCCAGTTCAAGTGCTAAAACTTCTGATTGAAAAGAAGTTGCAACACCTCTAATATTTTGGAGTTTGCCAGAACGTATTTCATCCGCAAGGCTTTTTATCATTAACGCAGCTGTAGATCCAGACCCTAATCCCAGAATCATGCCACTCTTTATTTCCTTTATTGCTGCATCAGCAACTACTTGTTTCATTTGAGTTTGTGAATCCAAAATCTTTTTTTCTTATGGTTATAGATTATTAAATTTCAATGGGTGCTTTATGTCAAACCTGGAAGAGGTTCTGGTTTGATATTTATCTGTATCTCTTTATTATCTCTCAAAATATTTAAAAGGAATACTTTTCCTATCTGAGCTTTTTCTACTTCATCCAGTAAAGTTTTAGGTTCTTTTATAGAGATATTTTCGGCTGCTATTACTAAATCGCCTCTTCTTAAACCAGCTTTTTCAGCGGGGCTATTTGGTATTACTGATTGAATTAGAGCTCCGTTTCTTTCGGGTAATTGCACTAAAGAATTGGGATCTCGATTATGTTCTTTAGCAATTCTAGGATTTAAAGAAATTAATTGTACCCCTAAATATGGATGAATAACTTCCCCATTTTTGAGTAGCTGATCAGAAACATTTTTAGCTAGATTGATGGGAATCGCAAAACCTAAACCAGCTCCAGGGCCACTTCTTACTAGTGTATTGATTCCAATTACTTCGCCATTGGAATTTATGAGTGGTCCCCCAGAATTTCCTGGATTTATTGCCGCATCAGTCTGAATAAGATCCAACCTTTTATCTGAAAATCCTAAACTATTAATATCTCTATGCAGGCTGCTTACAATCCCTAAGGTAACTGTTTTTTCAAGACCATATGGAGTGCCAAGAGCTATTGCCCAATCCCCAACTTCAAGATCTTCAGAATTTCCTAGTGGAGCAAAACCAGAGTAAGTATCTTCATCGATTTTTACTAAAGCAAGATCAGTTACTGTATCCGTGCCCAAAACTTCACCATCACAAATAGATCCATCTGCCAAGGTAACTGAAACATTATCGACTCTTTCTACGACATGAGCGTTTGTAAGAACCAAACCATTCTCATCAATGATAACCCCAGATCCTTGTCCTCTCTCCCTTTCAGGAGTAATGCCTTGCTCGCCAAGTAAATCCCTTAATAAAGGGTCAAGTAAAGTAGGATCAAATTGTTGCCTCTCTACCAAGCGCTCAGTGTCAATTTTTACAACTGCAGGGCCAATATTTTTAACTGCGGATGATACAAAATTATGACTTTCAAAAGAAGTTAAAGCTAAAACTTCAGCATCTTGAAAGAAATTGAGTATGCAAAAACTAATAACAATGAATATTTGGATTAAATTAATAAATTTAATCTTGAGATATTTCATTTAATTAATAGTTTTTGAATTTATTTTATAAATCTAATTGAAGAAAGAGATTATTGTTGTTTTTTTGTTTACATCCATAAAATGCAGATTTTTAAATTTTTCTATAGAAAAAACTTCTTAATGTGTGAAAATAAATTTTAAATAAGTTTATAAATAAATTTGAATAAAGAAAACAAAAGTAAACTAGAAGCTTTATTAGAAAAAGTTGCTAATGAGCGGGATTTAGAAATCTGCGGTTTAAATATAAAAACTAATCAAAATCCAATTGTTATTGAAATAACCTTAAATTAAAACTTGGACCAGATTTTAAACTTCAATATTCAGAGATAGTTCAAGCTTATTTAGATACCAAATTAGACCTTACTTTAAATGGCGAGGTTGGAAAAGATTTAAATGCTAGGGGTCTTATTTATCTTAGGAAAGGTAGAGCAAATCTATATACTACTCCTTTTAAACTTGATAAAAATAAAGATAATTACATTTTATTTGCATCGAGGAGTGGTGTAGTTCCATTTATTAATTTTTCTCTAGTCAGTAAAGTCCCAGATTCTATAATTCCTATAAGTGAGAACAATCAGGATTTAAATATCTCAGGTGATGTTGCTGTAGATGCTACTTCAATTGGTAATGGTGCATTTGGGATTGGCAATTCAAGGCTTATCAAAATTGAAGCATCTTATGAAGGATTTTTAGATCAATTATCTTTTGCTGATGAAAATAAAAGAATCCAATTAAGAAGTACGCCAAGTTATAACAGATCACAAATAATTGGTTTGATTGGAGGTAACTCCGCAAATTTAATAAATAGAGCATTTATTTCTCAACTTAATAATGCTGATGCATTTAGCGAAAGATTTCAGTTATCTCTATATCCAGCATTAATAGAAAATAATGATTCATTAAATAATATTGTTTCCAATGAAAATTTAGATATAGAGAATGATGGTCAATCATCTTCTAATGAGGAATTTTCTTCTCAAGCTTGGGTAGCTGAAATAGGGCTTGATATTACTGATGCAATAAATTTTGCCTTTCAAACGGTTCCAGGTAGAGATGATATTTCACCTTTAGGAATTTTGACTTTTCAGGCAAATCCAAACTTAGAATTATTAGGTTCTTATGATTCGAATGGAGATTGGAAAAGTCAAGTTCAATTATTTTTTAGATATTAATTCAGAAAGAAATTTACTTTAAAGAATCGTTAATTTGAATTATTATTAAACTAACTAAAAAATATTATGGCTAATATCTTTGAAGTTCCCCAACCAGGCAATGATCTTTTAGAAAAAGCTGAGAAAGTTCGTTTGGCGTCAATAAAAATAAGTCAGACTGAAAATCAAAATCGAATTAAAGCCTTAAATTTTATGGCTGATTATCTAGAAAAAAATTCTAAAGAAATATTAGAAGCTAATAATGAGGATTATTCAAATGCAGAAAAAAAGGGTATTTCTAGGGCTTTACTTTCTAGATTAAAGTTATCAAAATCAAAATTAAATTCAGGAATTGAAGGAGTAAGAAAAGTTGGCGATTTGGCTGATCCTGTCAATCAAGTTCAAATAAAAAGAGAGCTTGCAAAGGGATTGATCTTAGAAAGAAAAACTGTACCAATTGGAGTCTTAGGGGTTATTTTTGAATCAAGGCCAGATGCCGTAATGCAGATTAGTTCTTTAGCAATAAGATCGGGTAATGGAGTAATGCTAAAGGGAGGCAGTGAAGCTAATTTAACAAATACTTCAATAGTGAAAGCATTACAAGAAGGTTTAAATGAATCAGGTCTTGATAAAAATGCAATATGTTTACTAACAAGCAGGAAAGATAGCATGGCAATGTTAAATCTTGACAAATATATTAATTTAATAATTCCAAGAGGAAGTAATGAATTAGTTAAATTTATTCAGGAGAATACAAAAATTCCTGTGCTAGGACATGCTGATGGAATTTGTCACTTGTTCATCGATATTGAGGCAAATATAGAGATGGCTTTATCAGTTGCTTTGGACAGCAAAATTCAATATCCGGCAGCATGTAATGCTATCGAAACTTTATTAGTCCATAAAGATATCGCACCAGCTTTTTTAGAAAAGGCCATCCCTCTTTTTAATTCTAATGATGTTCAATTAATCGGAGATAAGAGATCAGTTGAATTAGGGTTAAAGTATGAGGCTAGTCTAGAAGATTGGGGAACTGAATATTTGGATTTAATTCTATCTATAAAAATTGTTGATGATCTTGAGGAGGCAATCACACATATTCAAAAATATAGTTCAAAACATACAGATGGAATAATTACTGAAAATTCAAATACTGCCAATAAATTTATGAATGTAGTTGATAGTGCAGGTGTTTTTCATAATTGCTCTACTAGGTTCGCAGATGGGTTTAGATATGGATTTGGCGCTGAAGTTGGCATATCTACTCAAACTCTTCCACCAAGGGGGCCTGTAGGTCTAGAAGGTTTGGTAACTTATAAATATTTCCTAAAAGGTGATGGGAATATAGTTGATGATTTTTCATCAGGAAAGGCTATCTATACGCATAAAGATCTTTAAAACTTTTAAAGATGGAAACTTTTTTAAAAATTGAGAATATTAAACTTTGGGCTAGGGTTGGTGTTCTTGATGAAGAAAGGGAATTTGGACAACTATTTATTTTAGATATATTTTTGTGGACTGATTTTGAAAAATGTACAGTAAATGATGATATAGAAAAAACAATTGACTATTCAAAATTAGTTCAAATTTTAAAAGACCAATCAAAGAAAATATATTGTTTCACAATCGAAAAATATTCAAACGAAATTTTAGAAATCATTAATCAGGAATTTAAGCTTTCTAAAGTTAAAATTATTTTGACAAAATGTAATCCTCCAATTACAGGTTTCGATGGGAAGGTGTCAATAGTAAGAATTCTTGAAAATAATTAAGGTATTGGAAAAAAGAAATCCTATTATTTTGATTCATGGTCTTTGGAATACTTCAAGTATTTTTTCTTCTATTACCTCAAAACTTGATGATATTGGCATTGAATATTTTGCCCCAACTCTTAATCATTCATATGGAATGACTTCAATTCTGGATTTGACTAGTAAATTAAACGAATTAATTTTAGAGAAATATGGTTTAGAAAAAGAAATAGATATTTTGGGATTTTCTATGGGAGGAATAATTGGTAGATACTGGCTTCAAAAATTTAATGGGCATAAAAGGACAAGAAGATTAATATCTATAGGTTCCCCTCATAAAGGAACTCTGATGGCTCAATTAATACCTAAATACCCCTTTAGAGGAATATCAGAAATGAAAATAAATAGTAAGTTTTTAAGAGAACTCGCAAATAATGATTTTTTTCTTGATGAAATTGAGTGTATAAATTTCTTTACTTATTGGGATATGCTGGTTTTCCCTGGCTGGTGGACAAATTTAAATTTTGGGAAAAAAATATCAGTAAAAGTATATAAACATAGAAACCTTGTAAGAAATAAATCTGTGGTTGACAAAATAATCGATGAAATTATTAAGTAGCTCCAGATAGACCTAAGTGCCTTATTAGGGAATCAGTTTGTGGCTCTCTTCCCCTGAATAGTTTAAATATGTCTAATGGAGGTAGGCTTCCTCCTAAGCTAAGTATTGTATCTTTGAATTTCTTTCCTATTAACTTTAAATCTTCAGAGTTTTCTAGATCAGCTTCTTCAAACATTGAAAATGCATCAGCACTTAGAACTTCAGCCCATTTATATGAGTAATATCCTGCTGAATATCCGCCTGCAAATATATGACTAAAACAACAAAGAAAGTGATCTTCTTGAATTGGTTCAATAACAGTAGTTTGTTTTGCAATTTCTCTTCTTATTTGATCTGCTGTTTTACCTTCGTTTTTATCAATACTACTGTGCAATCTGAGGTCTGTTATTGCAAAATGTAGTTGTCTAAGAGTAGCCATACCACAATTAAAAGTTCTATTCTTTAGGAGCTTCTCAAAATTCTCATCGGATAATTTTTCTCCTGTTTTGTAGTGCTTAGCAATATTCATAAGTGTATTTTTATGAAAACACCAGTTTTCCATAAATTGACTTGGAAGTTCGACTGCATCCCACTCAACGTTGTTGATGCCAGCTGCTTGAGGAATATTTACAGTAGTAAGCATGTGTTGAAGACCATGACCAAATTCATGGAAAAGTGTCTGAACTTCTTCAAAACTCATCAAACTAGGTTTATCTTTTGATGGTGGAGTCTGATTACAAATGAGATAAGCTACCGGGAGGGTCTTTTTGCCAACATTATTTTTATTCAAACATTCGTCCATCCAAGCCCCTCCCCTCTTTGATTCAGGCCTCGAATATGGATCTAGGTAAAATGATGCTATTTTGTCATTTTCTTTATTGAGGATATTAAAAAATAAAACGTCATCATTCCACAGAGGTGCCTCATCAGTTGCCTCGACAACTTTAATTTCAAAAAGCTTTTCACTTAATTTAAATAAACCTTTTAAAACATCATTTAGTGGGAACCAAGGTCTCAAAGACTCTTGATCCAAATTGAGCTTTTCCTTTCTAAGCAATTCGGACCAATAACTAATATCCCATGGCTCGATATTCTGTGATTTTGGAAATCCATTAGCTTTAGAAAACTTATCGAGGTTTTCTAATTCAATTTTTGCGGTTTTTAATGCTGGCTTTCTCAATTCTTCTAAAAGGTTTTCAACATTTTTAATTTCTTTCGCCATTTTCGTTGACAAACTTAGTTCTGCCCAACTTTTATAACCGAGAAGATTAGCCTGTTTAGTTCTAAGAGATAATATCTCTTCAATGATTTGAGAATTATTTTTTTCTCCTTGAGATGCCCTACCAACGAATGCCTTATATAGTTTCTCTCTAAGGTTACGGTCGGTGGCATACGTAATAAATGAAGTATAAGTTGGAATATCTAGGCTTAATTTCCAAGGCCCATTTTTGATATCGACTTCTTCATCTTTTTTTAAGTGGTTGTGTGCAGAAAGTGCCATCAATTCAAGTACTCGTTCAGGAATACCATCTACTTCTGATTGTTTATTTAATATTAAAAACCATTCGTTAGTGGCATCAAGAACATTGTTACTGAATTCGGTTGATAGCTTGCCAAGTTTTTCTGAAATTTTGTTAAATTCTTCTTGATCATTTTTTTGTAGTGAAATTCCCCTATGTTGCATCTCAAGAATTTCTTTATCTAAAATTCTTTTTTTTATTTGATCAAAGTTGTTTGTCTCTTTAAGCTTGACTAAAGAATTGTAAATTATTTTACTTTGTCCAAATTTATTACTCAAGCTAATAATCTCTGGAAGAAATTTTGAATAAATATCTCTAAGACTTTCAGAATTATTTACAGCATTTAGGTGACTTATGACTCCCCAACTCCATCTAAGAATTTCATTGACTTCATTTAAAGGATTTATTACCATATCCCAATTTAAATCATTTTGAATCAAATAATTAGAAAAATTCTTCTCTACATTATGAAAGTCTTCGTTTATCTTTTCTAGTACTACTGGAAATTGTTTACTTATGTTTTCGGGAGTAAATTTTTTAAATTCTGGTAATTCTCCATATTTAAAAATTGAGGTATCCATTTATAAAAATAATCTAATTAATTAAAGTTGGGATTAATCCTACTAACTTAGCTAAAGTAAGCTGCTGACTGAGAGCGTTGGTTGAAGATTCGTATAGATTTATGGCGACTTTAGGCCAAAAACCTATCACCAAAGTAGGCAATAATAAACTGAAACCAATCGTCAATTCTCTACCATTCATCTCTTTAACTGTAGCTAGTGCAGGAATTCTAGGGCCAAAGAATACTCTCCTACACATTGACAATAGATATATTGGAGTCAGAACTAAACCAATAGCTGCGATAAGAATCGTTATTGATCTAAATACAGAGCTGAAGCCTTCTTGACTAGTGATACCTAAAAATACAGTTATTTCACTAATAAAACCGCTCATACCGGGTAGTGCCAAAGAGGCCAAAGAGCTTGCTAAGAAGAAAGCAAAAGTTATTGGCAAGACCTTTGCTAAGCCTCCCATGTTTGGTATAGAAAGAGTATTTGTTCTTTCATAGAATGAGCCCGTAACAAAGAACATAGCCGCAGCTATAAGTCCGTGACTGATCATTTGTAGCATTGCTCCGCTTATCCCTAGAGCATCTACTGCTCCAATCCCTAACAGAACAAAACCCATATGACTTACTGAGCTACATGCAATTCTCCTTTTAACATTATCTTGTGCAAATGCATTAAGAGCTCCATAAATTATATTTATGATTCCAAGAATAATTAATGCAGGTGCAATTTGAAGATGTACTTCAGGTAGAATTTGAACATTGAATCTTAATAGAGCGTAGCCTCCCATTTTTAAAAGTATTCCAGCGAGTAACATTGAAACTGGTGCATTAGCCTCTCCATGTGCATCGGGTAACCAGGTATGTAATGGAAAGATAGGAAGTTTTACGCCAAAACCAATTAAAAAACCTAAATAAGACAATAACGCTAGGCTACCTGTTACATGTTTATTGGTTAAATCGGTAATATTTAGAGTAAAAGTATCACCACTCAAGGCAAGTGCTAGTCCACTTATGAGTATTAATAAAGAGGCCAAAGCTGTATAAAGAATAAATTTTGTGGCTGCATATAATTTCTTTTTCCCTCCCCAAATAGCAATGAGAAGATATACCGGAACCAATTCAAGTTCCCATGCCAAGAAAAATAATAGGAAATCTTGAGAAAGGAAAACTAATGCTTGCGCTGAGGCTTGTACTAATAAAAGAGCAAAATATAGATTAGATTTTTTCTTTATTTTCCAACTTGCTGCAGCTGATAAAAATGTAATTAACCCACTCAAAGCTACTAAAGGAGCAGATAACCCATCTACTCCAAGAGACCATTCTAAGCCTATTGAGGGTAACCAAGAAGCTCTTTCAACAAGTTGCAAAGAGCTATCTGAAGTATTGAATTTTTGAAAAAGGACGCCAATTATTAATAAAAAATCTATAAATAAAAAACTTAATGAGATATTTCTAGGAAGTGTATTATCTTCTCCTTCTTTCGAACTCAAGAAAGGCATTATTAATGCACCAATTAAGGGCAGTAAAACAACAGATGATAGCCAAGGAAAAGATTCTAAATTCATTTATGGAATGAATAATTTTTTTATTCTAGTTGAAGTTGTACTAGCTTGAGACTATAACATTAAAAATGACTAAGTAAAACTACTTACCAGAGATAGCACTAAATTGACTTCCCGTTGTTTGAACATTTAAGAACGGTGCTCTGCTAGCTACACCTGACTTCTCCCATGCTTTCACCATGGCTTGACTGACGTTTTTACCATTTTCTTTTTTACACAAAGCTAAGATGCTTGGTCCCGCCCCACTGATTGCGCATCCTAGAGCGCCTGCATTTAGTGCGGCATCTTTAACTTCTAATCCACCCTTAATAAGTTTCCATCTGTAGGGTTCATGTAACTTATCAAACATTCCCTCTTTTATCAGTTCAGTATTACCTGCTTTTAAGCCGTTTAGTAACAAAGTAAGTGCTCCCATATTTGTAACTGCATCAGATATGGGTACATTCTTGGGCATAACCTTTCTTGCTTCACTTGTGCTTAGACGAATTGCAGGTATTGCTACAACAGCTTTAATTGAATCGTGCCAATCACATCTAATGATTCTCCATCTTTGAGAAGAAGACCTGGCTGTCAAGCAAAGCCCACCCAGAAGAGAGGGAACTACATTATCAGGATGACCTTCTATATCAATGGCAAGTTCAAGTAGTTTTTCTTTGGACAATGGAGAGTTCATTATTGCATTTGCTCCGATTAATCCAGCAACTATTGCTGTAGCGCTACTTCCAAGCCCTCGTGCAGGCGGCACTGCCAACTTAACTCTTGCTTCAAGTGCAAAAGGATCCATATTTGCGCTCTCCCATACTTTCTGAGCTGCTCTAAAAACTAAGTTTTCAGGTCCTCCTCTTAAGTGATTACCATCTGTACTTTCCATTATTAAATCAAATCTATCTCCACCACCTTCAATTCTTGTAAAAATAAACTCATTATACAAATCTAATGCTGCTCCAAGGCAATCGAATCCAGGTCCTAAATTGGCAGTTGTGGAAGGGACTGTTACCCTTATTTTTTTACCTACTTCAGGAATAGACATTTTTTGTTTTTAAGTTTTTAAAAGCATTTTTGCTCTGCAGGCTGCACTAAAAAGTCCAAACTCTTCATCTAAAATTACTTTTATAGGCATTGTTTTAAGAATATCTTTTAATCTTCCCTTGTCGAAAAATTGTTTTAAAAATAAGTCTGATTTAAAGTTTTTGAAATGTTTTGATGCTGTTCCTCCAGAAATCCATAATCCACCAAAGCACAATTCTTGAAGAGCAACATCTCCCAATAAAGATGCATAAGCTCCTAACCAAATCCTCTCAACTTCAATCATTAGCTGATCCCCTTCTTTAGAAAGATTACAAATTTTTTCAGGTAGTTCTTTTCTCGAAGCATCAAAATTTTTAATTTTTTTTAAAAATTGTTGTAGAGGATGGTTTTGGGCATCAGGTTTGCTTAGTCTCCATTCGGCAATTCTTGATAAACCAGTGCCGCTAATAATTCTTTCACAAGATATCCTTTCAACTTTTAGGTAACTCTTAAGCCAAATTTTTAAATCCCATTCTAATTTTGACTTTGGCGAGTACTCAACATGACCACCTTCACTAGCTAAAACTTTTACCTTTTTCCCTGATATTATTCCTCTTGCAATTCCCAAGCCAGTCCCTGCTCCAACAATGGCATGTAAATCTTCGTTGGCACCTCGAGTGTTTGATCCATTTTGGATTGTATAATATTGATTTTCTTTTAAAAAAGGTATTCCATAAATTTGCACTGCGAAATCATTTACTAGCTCGCAGTTTTTAAAATTAAATTTGTTTTGTAATGCATTTCCAGAAATTTCCCATGATAAGTTTATTATTTTTGCGTTGTTGTCAGATAAAGGACCAGCTACAGCGAAACATGCAGAGTAAGGATGAGCAATATTTTTGCATTCATTTTCAAGAAAATCTTCTAGGATTGGTTCAAATGAATCCCATTCAGAAGATAAATATTTCTTTTTGAATATTAATTTGGGCGAATCATCATTTATATCTTTTTTAAATATTCCCAATAGAACCTTGGTACCTCCTAAATCACAAGCCAGAAAATTCATATATTTAAAATTATTTAGATCTACCTTTTTTTAATATTAATTCATCCATTAATTTGTATAGATTAGGTAAATCGAAAATTCCTAAATTTGTACCATCTAAAGCTCTTAAGGCGACAGAATCAATTTCCTCTTCTTTATCTCCAATAACTGCAATTAAAGGCACTCTCCCGAGAGTGGCCTCTCTAATTTTATATCCTATTTTCTCGTTCCTAATATCAACTTTCGCTCGGTAACCATTAATATTTATTAATTCATTAAACTTTAAACACTTTTCATTATTTCTATCGGTAATGCTCAATAAAATTATTTGATAAGGAGCAAGCCAAATTGGGAATTTTGCCTCATATTGCTCAATTAAGATTCCTATAAATCTTTCAAAGGATCCTAAAATTGCTCTATGAAGCATTACTGGATTTCTTTTTTCATTATCAATATCTATATAAGTTGCATCCAATCTAATAGGCATTGAGAAATCAACCTGAATTGTTCCGCATTGCCAGACTCTATTAAGACAATCTTTTAAGGAGAATTCTATTTTTGGACCATAAAAAGCCCCCTCCCCTGGTTGGAGTTCCCATTTTAGATTCTTATTATCGAGAGCTTTGGTAAGAGCCTCTTCTGATTTATCCCAAATATCTTCACTACCTACCCTTTTTTCAGGACGAGTTGATAATTTGATAATGATTTCATCAAAACCAAAAGTTTTATAAACCTGGAAAACAAGATCTATAAAAATAGATACCTCTTCTTGAATTTGCTCTTCTGTGCAAAATATGTGCGCATCATCTTGAGTAAAGTTTCTTACTCTCATTAATCCGTGTAGTGCGCCAGAGGGCTCATTTCTGTGACAAGAACCAAATTCGGCAAGACGAATAGGTAAATCTTTATAACTTTTTAAACCTTGATTAAATACTTGAATATGGCATGGACAATTCATTGGTTTTATTGCATAAGTTCGATTTTCTGATGCAGTAGTGAACATATCGTCTCTAAATTTTTCCCAATGACCGGATTTTTCCCAGAGAGATTTATCAACAGCTTGTGGGGTTTTAATTTCTAAATAATCATTTTTTTTAAGTATTTCTCTTATGTATTTTTCTAATACTTGGTAGATTGTCCATCCATTTGGATGCCAAAAAATCATTCCTGGAGATTCTTCTTGGATATGAAATAGTGAATGTTTTTTTCCAAGTTTTCTATGATCTCTTTTTTCCGCCTCTTCAATTCTTGTTAGATAATCTTTCAGTTCTTTTTCTTTAGCCCATGCAGTTCCATATATTCTTTGTAATGATTCATTCTCACTATTCCCTCTCCAGTATGAACCTGATAATTTAAGTAACTTAAAGTGTCTCAAATGTCTTGTGTTGGGTACGTGAGGCCCTCTACACATGTCGATATATTCTTCGTGCTTGTATAAATTGATAAGACCTTCTTCAGGAATTTCTTCAATTATTCGTAATTTAAAAGTCTCATCTCTTTCTTTAAAAGTTTTAATTGCCTCTTCTTTAGAAACTTGTAAAATTTCAACGTCATAGTTTGTATTTATTAATTTATTAATTCTATTTTCGATTTTTAATAAATCTTCAGGAGTAAATCTGTATTCAGAAAAAATATCGTAATAAAAACCATCTTCAATTACAGGCCCAATCGCCATTTTAATATCAGAGTAAATTTGTTTAACTGCATGACCAATAAGGTGAGCAAAGGAATGTCTTATTATTTCAATTCCTTCTTTATCTTTTGATGTGATTATTACAACTTTGGAATCTCTACTTATAGGAATTGTTGCATCAAGAAGAACATCATTTACTTTCCCAGCAATTGTTGCTTTGGCTAATCCAGCGCCTATACTCTGGGCAATTTCTAGAATAGTTACAGATTTTTCGAAAACCTTTTTTGAACCATCAGGCAAGGTAATTATTGGCATAATTTATTTTTCCATTGCAAAGAATCCCAATTTTGATTTAACTCTTTTTAAAGTCTGATTTGCTAAATCTTCAGCTTTTTCCTTTCCTTCATCAAGAATTTTATTTAATTGATAGGGATCATTAATTAATAATTTATATTTTATCTGAATAGGTTCTAGTGATTCAATAAGTTGTTCAGTGATTAATTTTTTAAATGTCCCCCATCCAGTCTCTGAAAATTCATTTTCACATTGAGAAATTTCTTTACCAGATAATATCGAATAAATCATCAAAAGATTTTTAGATTCTGGTCTTTCAGGGTTGTTAAATTCAATTCCAATAGAACTATCACTTTTTGCTCTTTTTATTTTTTTTGTGATTATGTCAGGAGTATCTAATAAGTTAATTCGACTGCCCTCATTAGGATCACTTTTGCTCATCTTTTTTGAACCATCAATTAAACTCATTATTTTTGAACCATTCTTCATGATGATTGGTTGAGGGATTTTTAAAATATTTTTATCCTTACTAAATCTGGCATTAATTCTCTGTTGTGCAATATCTTTGGCAAGTTCAAGATGTTGCTTTTGGTCCTCACCTACTGGTACGAAGTCAGCGTCATAAAGAAGGATGTCTGCAGCCATTAGTATTGGATAGTCAAATAATCCAATAGATACATTATTCCCTTGTTGTATGGATTTTTCTTTGAATTGAATCATTCTTTCCATCCAATTTATTGGGGTCATGCAATTTAATATCCAACAAAGTTCTGAATGTGCTGAGATCTGACTTTGGACAAAAATTGAGCATATTTTGGGATCTATTCCACAAGCAACGTACAAAGCTGCAGTCGAGATAGTGTTCTTAGATAATTCTTTGGGATTGTATGAAGCTGTGATTGCGTGCAAATCAACTACACATAAAAATGTTTCATATTGCTCTTGAAGCGTAACCCAATTATTAATGGCCCCAAGCCAATTCCCAATATGTAAATCACCAGTTGGTTGAACTCCTGAAAGAATTCTTTTTTTATTTGGCATCCTCTTCTACTTCGCTAGATTTAACCTCTTCTGTTGATGTACTTTTTACTGGTCTTGCAAAGGGGTCAGGAACTGTTTTTGTATTTTCTTGATATGTATTTTGTGATTGTCTATTAGGAGAGGAGTTTTTATTGTTTTTTGCATATTCTTTGATTGATTCAATCAATTTCTCGTCTTTGATCATTTCGCTAAGTGTTCTAACAGAGAAACCCAGAACTGCAACGGTAGAGCTTAATTGAAAGGTCTCTTGTATTGATTTAACAGCTTTCATTTCGTTATCGCTCAATCTTATGCGGAATCCTCCTCCATCTCTTCTTCCTCCTGATCTATCTCTGAAATTAGATCTATCATAATTAGAACGACCTCTGTAATTTTCTTGTCCAGGATTATTGCTGAAATTTGAATTAGACATCTTGATGTTTTTTAAGTTATTTAAATAGTTTATTAACTTAGCATCTTGTTATGCAATAAGTCTTTTTAAATTCCTTAAATTTTTATCTATTGATTAACGACTTATGTAATTTAGCTTTTCTCATTCACAACTTGCATTAAAATAAAATTAGAGAAATAAAGCATTGTGTTTGATATTAGTAAAGACAACCTTTTCAAGGATTTCATAAAGTTTCCAAAAAAAAATCTTCTTATTATTCTATTATTTTTAGGTTTTGGGGAATGGTTTGTCAGTGACTTAATTCATTTTGCAGGCGGCTCAATAGGATTTTTTGCGTTGTGTTTGGGGGGATATTTTTACTTGAAGAATGATAAACCTAAATTTAATGAGCCAAATAAT
The DNA here is from genome assembly GCA_902573335.1 of uncultured Synechococcaceae cyanobacterium. Classification (GTDB taxonomy): domain Bacteria; phylum Cyanobacteriota; class Cyanobacteriia; order PCC-6307; family Cyanobiaceae; genus Prochlorococcus_A. The sequence goes on from CACGJI010000007.1 coordinate 27,072, forward strand.
TTAGATGGTTGGATAAATCTATGTAATGAAGATTTAAATTTTTTTGAAGAACTTGAAGCTACTAATGAATTAGAGAAACAGAATTCAAAAAGACAAAAAATACTTGAATCGATACTCAATAGATGTGAAAAGGAAAAAATAAGTTGCATTGGACAAAAACATTATCAAAGTTGTCAGTCTGTTTTGAAAAGTTATTTTAAAGCGGATAAGTTTGACTTTGATTTATTCGAAAAACTTCCTAAATATAATTATTCTGAAATTATTCCAGAAGAAGCTTTGAATAGTGATGCAATCTTGTATTTTATAAACTTACCTTTGTCGGCAAATGATTTTTTGTGGCTGGAAAAGTTTCCTAAAAATATGCCAATCTGGTTGGTGGCTTTAACTTACAACGAAATAGAAGCCAAAAATCAGATAGAAGACCTAAAGTCTCAAATTTCAAGTGACTTCATAAATAAAATTATCACTTTTGATGTAAATAAGAATGAAATTACAAATATACCTTTTTCGTTAAGGAAGTTTTTCATAAATTCATCTAAAAATATTGAAAATACAAAAAAAAGGCTCTTGAAAGAACTTCATGTTGGCTGGCAATCTGAAATTGAAGGGATCAGAAGAATGCAGTTAAAAGGTATACAAAGAAAAAATCAAATTCTTGTAGCGACAACTGTTTTCTTATCTCCTATCCCATCAATTGATGTTATGGCGATGACAGTACTAAATTCATTAATGATTAAAGAAATTAAGTCTATATGGGGATGTAATTGGTCTCCTGAAATTTTAGATAAAGTATCTAAAGAGATTTTAAAGACTGCAATCGCTCAGGGAGTAATTGAATGGAGTGGACAGACTCTAATTGGCATAACAAAATTACATGGCCCAAATTGGCTTGTCTCTGGAACATTTCAGGCTGTCAGTGCGGCTTATTTAACAAGAGTAGTATCAAGTTCGTTGGCTGATTTTATGGCAATAACAAAAGGATTAGAAGAACCTGATTTGGACTTTATAAAGAAAAATTCTGATAAAATTGTTGAAAAAGCTTTTGAAAAAGAGAAAATAAATTGGAAAGGATTTATTTCTGATCTTAGAAAACCGCTTATGAAACTATCTTTTAGTTCATAATTTAAAGATGAATGTCAAAAATGAGAAAAAATATTCTTTTTTTTAGTTTATTACTTCTGCTTTCTCTCGCTTCAGGGTCATGTAAGAGAATATCAAATAAAAATGAAGGTAAGGAGCTAATACTAGCAAGTTTCACTGTTTTGGCGGACATAATTAGCAATGTTGCTAAAGATGATTTTATTGTTAGATCAATAACGAAACCTGGCGTTGAAGTCCATGGCTACCAACCAACTCCAAACGATTTGGTAAATGCCTCTAGTGCTTTTGTTTTTATTGATAATGGATTTGGATTTGAGTTATGGGCTGAAAAATTTGTTTCTAATTTAAAAGTTAAAAGAATTACTATCGCCGAAGATTTAGATCCTATTTTTATCAGTGAAGATACCTATAAAGGGAAACCCAATCCTCATGCCTGGATTT
>CACGJI010000008.1 GCA_902573335.1 uncultured Synechococcaceae cyanobacterium
GGTGCCAGTCAAATTTCAAAAATTGTAGATAGAGCTTGTGATCTTGGAATGGAATCAATAGCTCTTACTGATCATGGAGTTATGTATGGTGTTCTTGATTTGGTCAAGAAGTGTAAAGAGAAAGGTATAAAACCAATTATTGGTAATGAAATGTATGTGATTAATGGTTCTATTGATGATCCTCAACCAAAAAAAGAAAAAAGATATCATTTGGTGGTGTTAGCAAAAAATTATACTGGATATAAGAATTTAGTGAAGTTAACAACAATTAGTCACCTAAATGGGATGAGAGGTCGAGGCATTTTTTCTAGACCATGTATTGATAAATCTCTTTTAAGCAAATATAGTGATGGTTTGATAGTTTCTACAGCTTGTCTTGGTGGAGAGATACCCCAGGCTATCTTAAAAGGTAGATTAGACGTAGCAGAGGATATAGCACTTTGGTATAAAAAATTATTTGCAGATGACTTTTATTTAGAAATACAAGATCACGGTTCTATTGAGGATAGAATTGTTAATGTTGAATTAATAAAAATTGGAAAGAAGCATCAAATAAAAGTCATCGCAACCAACGATGCCCACTATTTATCAAGCATGGATGTTGAAGCACATGATGCTTTGCTTTGTGTATTAACAGGAAAACTAATAAGTGATGAAAAAAGATTGAGATATACCGGCACAGAATATATTAAAAGTGAAAGTGAAATGCTTGAACTTTTTAAAGATCATATTGATGATGAATCAATTATTGAGGCAGTTAACAATACAGTAGAAATTTCTCAGAAAGTTGAAGAATTTGATTTGTTTGGTAATTATAGAATGCCAAAATTTCCTCTTAACGAAGATACAGATTCATTTTCTTTCCTTACACAATTATCTAATAAAGGCCTTTTAAATAGACTTAAAAAAAATGATCTTACAGAAGTTGATGAGAACTATAAAAAAAGACTTTCTTCCGAATTAAAAATTATTAAAGATATGGGCTTCCCAGATTATTTTTTGGTTGTTTGGGACTACATCAAATTTGCTAGAGATAACTCTATCCCTGTAGGTCCAGGTAGAGGCTCTGCTGCAGGCTCATTAGTAGCCTATGCTCTTCAAATTACAAATATAGATCCTGTTGAGCATGGATTGTTGTTTGAGAGATTTTTAAATCCAGCAAGAAAGTCAATGCCAGATATTGACACCGACTTTTGTATTGATAGGAGAAATGAAGTTATTGATTATGTTACTAATCGTTATGGAGAGGATAAAGTTGCGCAAATAATTACTTTCAATAAGATGACCTCTAAGGCAGTTTTAAAAGATGTTGCAAGGGTTTTAGATATACCTTATGGAGAAGCGGACAAATTGGCTAAGTTAATACCGGTTGTAAGAGGAAAACCTTATAAATTAAATGAAATGATTGACAAGAATTCACCTAGCCAAGAGTTTAGAGAAAAATATATTAATGATAATAGGGTGAAAAAATGGGTTGATTTGGCTTTGAGAATTGAAGGAACTAATAAAACATATGGAGTTCATGCTGCTGGAGTTGTTATCGCATCAGATCCTCTTGACGAACTTGTACCTCTTCAAAGAAATAATGAAGGGCAAATAATAACCCAATATTCTATGGACGATATCGAATCACTTGGATTATTGAAAATGGATTTCTTGGGTCTTAAGAATCTTACGATGATTGAAAAGACAGTTTCTCTTATTAATCAATCTACTGGAAGGAAAATAAACATTGATGAGTTACCACAAAATGATGGTAAAACCTTTGAGCTTATCGGGAGAGGAGATCTTGAAGGTATTTTTCAACTTGAATCTTCCGGAATGAAACAGGTCGTTAAGGATTTCAAACCTAACTCTCTAGAGGATATTTCGTCCATACTTGCTCTTTATAGACCTGGTCCTCTTGATGCAGGCCTAATACCTAAATTTATAAATCGAAAAAATGGGAATGAAAAGATTGATTTCCCTCATCCTTTTATTAAGTCAATTCTCACTGAAACGTATGGAATTATGGTTTACCAAGAACAAATCATGAAAATTGCTCAAGACCTAGCCGGTTATTCTCTTGGTGATGCTGATTTACTTCGAAGAGCGATGGGGAAAAAGAAAGTTTCTGAAATGGTAAAACATAGGAATATTTTTGTAGATGGTTCTATGAAGAAAGGTGTAAATGAAAAATTAGCAAATGATCTTTTTGATCAGATGGTTTTATTTGCAGAATATTGTTTTAACAAAAGCCACTCAACTGCTTATGGTGCTGTAACTTATCAAACTGCATTTTTGAAAGCCCATTTTCCAGTTGCATATATGGCAGCCCTTTTAAGCGTTAATTCTGGCTCTAGCGACAAGATGCAAAGATATATTTCTAATTGTTATTCCATGGGAATAGAAGTTATTTCGCCGAGCATTAATTTTTCTGGGGTTGATTTCACTATTAAGAATAATCAGATTTTATTCGGGTTATCTGCAATTAAGAATTTAGGGGATTCTGCAATAAGAAATATAATTGAAAACCGAAATAGTTTTGGAACCTTTAAGTCATTATCGGATTTGTGCGACCGTTTGCCTTCTAATATTCTTAACAAAAGAAGTCTGGAATCTCTTATTCATTGTGGAGCACTAGACGAGTTTTCAAATGATAATAATAGAGCTCAGTTATTGTCAGATCTTGAGCATGTTATTGAGTGGGCCTCTTCAAGAAATCGTGATAGATTATCTGGCCAAGGAAATTTATTTGACTCTAAAGAAGAATTTTCTAATGTTGCTTTTTCAGATTCACAATTAGCTAAGGTTGATGATTATTCACTTATTGAGAAATTAAAGTTAGAAAAACAGCTATTAGGCTTTTATTTATCTGATCATCCTCTAAAGCATTTAACTAAGCCAGCAAAACTCGTATCACCTATAAGTATTTCTCAGTTAGAAGAAACAAAAGATAGAACTAAAGTTTCTTTAGTTGGAATGATTCCTGATTTAAAGCAAATTACAACGAGAAAAGGAGATAGGATGGCTATAGTTCAGTTAGAAGATCTTTCTGGAAGTTGCGAAGCAATAGTTTTTCCTAAAACCTATGTAAGATTATCAGAATTTCTTTTGACCGATACAAGATTGTTGGTGTGGGGAACAATAGATAAAAAAAGTGATAAGACTCAATTAATAATTGATGATTGTAGAGAAATAGATAACCTTAAATTACTTATCATTAATCTTGAAAGTTCTCAAGCATCAGATGTAAGAGTACAAAATACCTTGAGAAACTGTTTAACTAAATTTAAACCAGACAAAGATAAATGTGGAATCAAGATTCCAGTTTTAGCTGCAGTAAGAAATAAAAATAGTGTTACCTACGTTAAATTTGGTGAACAATTCTGTGTTGGAGATATTCAAGCCGCATGCAAATTATTAGAAGATAAATCATTCCAAGTTAATTTGAAATCCTTAGTTTCCTAGATTAACTTTTATCCTCAAAATTTTGAGTAGCAGGTTTAAAGGCAGCTTTTGCACGTTGTATATTCATTGGAATATTTTCAATACCAAAAAAAGATCCAGGCTCCTTATCCCAACTAGCTGATAATATTCCAAAACTTAATCCTGCTAGACCTAACAAGAAAAACAATGCTGAAATTGCAATTGTTGAGGAAGGTGGTATTTCGGCAATATTTCTCGTTACTATAATGTAGCTAACTACGAAAACCGACATCCCTAATATTGTGGGAATTCCTGCTGTAAAAAATATTCTTCTTGCCATTCTATCAGCAACATATTTTGGTATCCCAGTTGATGATCTTTTTGGGGTAGTTGCAGAACTTGATGCTTTTTCTAGATTAGCAAACGCAGTTTTCTCAGAATATTTTTTTTTCTTTTTATATTGTGTTTTTTTTTTAGATTGCTTTTTTTTCATTAATTGAAATCATCCTCTGATTCCAATTTTCTTTACTAGCTCTTGATATTTTTGAACGTTTTTGTCTTTTATGAAAGAAAGTAATCTTTTCCTTTTGCCAATCATTTTTAATAAACCTTGCCTTGAAGCGAAATCATGAATGTTTCCTTGGAGGTGGTCACTTAATTTCGATATTCTTTTTGAAAGCAGTGCCACTTGTACTTCGGCTGAACCCGTATCAGTCGGATGTACTTGATGAGTCTCAATCAGCTTCTGTTTTTCAGCTGTATCTAATGACATAAATTTTATTTCTTTTATCCTATGATACTACGTCAGCTAGCTATATTACTACTTTCCTTATCTAGATAATTCATAGCTAATTTCAATAAGTTTTCAAATGATAAATTTTTTTCTTTTTTTGCAGGGAAATCTACTTTATTAATAATAATTGGCAAAATAGTCTTGATTTCTTTATTTTTGTAATTTAATGATTGAAGAGTTAACTGAAGATCTGCGATCATTTTATTAATTTCTGGATCCTTAATCTCAAATTCATTTTTTGCTTTTTGTTCTTCAAATTGTATTTCACTTTTAAATTTATTTTTAAGTTCTAAAATTAACCGATCACTCATTTTTTGACCTATACCAGGTACGGAACAAATTAATTTTTCGTTTTTTGTTTTTACTGCATTGATAACTTCACTAATAGAGAATTTATTTAATAACCCCATACCGATCTGAGATCCAACACCTCGGATACTTAATATTTCAATAAAGAAATTCCTTTGTTCCTTTGATGTAAAGCCAAATAATAAATCTGAATCTTCTTTTTTAATATGTTTTAACCAAAGAGTAATTTTTTTATTAGATATCTGATTTGTTTTTAATTTGAGAAAAAAGGATTCTAGTATTTGTATTTCGTATCCTAATCCTTGACAATTTATTAAAGCAAAAAACTTTTGATTAGTTTGCCATGACTCAACCAATTCTCCATTTATCCAACTAATCAATTAACCACCATCCACCTGACAACCAATTAGTGCTCCTGCCGTTCCGCCAGCAGGTACTGCCCAAAATCTATCTTTCCCTCTAGAGGAAGATAGTGCTATTCCAGCACCAAGAAGTCCTCCTATAACAGAACCTTCACTACAGTCATTATCATCTATTTTTTCAGCTGTACTTTGACCTCCACAAGGTATTACAACGTCCATCTCATAACTTTTCACGTAACCTGGATTTGATTTGGTTCCAGGAATGTATTCCTCTCTGTATTCAGTTCTTGTGCATGTTACTGACTTTGGGGTCGTTGCTTTAACTTGAAGAATTGGAGAAAAACAAAATAATAAAGCTAAATAGAAAAATTTCACTTTTTTTTTATTTTAATAACTTTATTCTATGTCCTTTTGATTATTTTGGTAGTAGATATAATAGTTCCTAATAAAACTAGTGAAGCTCCTAATAAAAAATTTATATTTATTATTTCACTAAAAAACAAAATCCCCCAAATTGACCCGAATAAAACTTGCAAATAGTTAATTGTTGAAGCTTCAGAAGCTGGTAATTTTTTTAATCCTACAGTTAAGAAAGTCTGTCCTAATTGAGTAAATAAGCCAATGCCAATTATCCAAACTAATTCATTCCATGTTGGGGTAACCCAGTTTATTAATACAATTGGCAATAAAGCTATAAAAGAAACAAGTGGAAAATATTCAATAATTACATAAACATCTTCAGTAAATGAAAGTTTTTTAACTGTAACGTAAGCCAATGCAGTGCAGATTGCCCCAAGAAATGCGATCGAAATCGAAACATTTTCAATTTCAACATTTATATTTGATAATTGACTTGGATTTAATATTACTAATATTCCAATCCAGCCAATAAGTAAAGCAAAAATTATATTCCGAGTTATTTTTTCGTTTATAAATATGCCAGCGAATATAGATATAAAGATAGGGTATGTGTACTGAATGACAGTAGATATACTAAGGGGCATATTTCTTATTGCATAAAAAATGCAAACTAAAGCTAAAGTTCCTAAAACACCTCTTAAGATAAGTAATGGTCTATTGTTACCCCAAGGATTTATATTTTTTAGATTAATTATGAATAATGTAATAATTAAACTCAACAATGATCTGAATAAAACTAATTCATAAATAGGTATCCTTTTATCAATATTTTTTACGCATAAAGTCATCAAACTAAAGAAGAATGAAGCAAATACCAAATTAAACTTATTCAATGAATTAAATTTTTTTTCTAATTCTGTGATATTTATCATTTAAAAAATAGTTTAATTGTGAAATTAAGTAGATTCTTATTTGATTTTGACCTATAACAAATAAATCGTTATTTGTTTTTGATAAAAATCTCAATGGTTCATTCTATACACCCAAGAACTATTCAAGAGGTTAAGGAAAAAGCAGATATTGTTGACGTTATATCTGAACATATTGTTCTTAAGAAGAAAGGTAAGGAATTTGTTGGGATTTGTCCTTTTCATGATGATACTAAGCCATCTATGACGGTATCACCAACTAAACAATTTTATTACTGTTTTTCTTGTGGTGCAGGTGGAAACTCTATTAAATTTTTAATGGAATTTACTCGTGCAAATTTTTCAGATGTTGTACTTTCTCTTGCTAAAAAAAATAATATTAATGTTGAAAATCTTGAGGGTCCTCAAGTAGAAGCTTATAAAAAACAACTATCTAGAAAGGAAGAGCTTTATAAAATATTAAGAGTCACTAAAAATTGGTTTAAGTCTCAATTAAATAATTCTCTTGGTTTTGAAGCCATGAAATATTTAACATCTAAGAGAAACTTGAGTAACAAGATTATTGATAACTTTGAATTAGGCTTTGCCCCAAATTCATGGAATGATTTGTTTAATTATCTTTCCAAGGTAGAAAAATTCCCCATTAATTTAATATTAGCTTCAGGTCTTGCAATTTCTAAAGATAATTCTGACAAGATTTATGATCGTTTTAGAAATAGATTAATTGTTCCAATACATGATATGCAGGGAAGAGTAGTTGCCTTTGGAGGAAGATCTCTTGATGGTCAGGAACCTAAATATCTTAATTCTCCTGAATCAGAGATATTTGAAAAGGGAAAAATGTTGTTTGCCTTCGAAAAAGCTTCTAGTGATATTAGAAAAAGAGATAAAGCTATTATTGTTGAAGGCTACTTTGATGTTATTTCTCTTCATTCAAAGGGTATAACTAATTCTGTTGCTTCTCTCGGTACCGCATTAAATAAGTATCAAATTTCTCAACTATGTAGATGTACAGATAATAAAAATATAATTTTGAATTTTGATTCTGATAATGCAGGAATTTTAGCTACAAAAAGAGTAATTAAAGAAGTTGAGACCCTATCCCTTCATGATCAAATTAATCTTAAGATACTTCAATTAAGTCATTTTAAAGATCCTGACGAATATTTGAATAGTCATACACCTGAAGATTATTTTAATTTAATTGATAATTCATCCTTTTGGATTGATTGGGAGATTGATCAGATCTTTAAAGATCAAGATTTAACTAAGTCTGAAATTTTCCAAAGTGTAATTTCTTCATTGGTAAAATTGTTGAGTAAATTACCTCAATCATCAACCAGAACTCATTATTTACAAAAAGTTTCCGAACAATTAAGTAAGGGACAAGCTAGGTTAGCAATACAGTTTGAACAAGATTTAAGAAATCAAGTAAAGGGATTTCGTTGGCATGGTAGATCAAAAAAATTTGAACAACCAAATGAAATTTCTCGACGGGAAAAAAATGAATCGGAAATAATTTTTTATTATTTACATTGTCCAGATCTTAGGCTATTTATTCGTGATGAATTTCTCAAAAGAGAAATTAATGGTTTTAATACTAGTTATATTCAAAGCTTATGGGAAGCTATTTCAAAAATTGAACAAAATAATTTAGGTTTAAATTACTTAAATGATTTAAAACAATCAAATAGTCAAAATCTTCAAAAAGATTTTTCCTCTATTAACTTAATTTCACTTCTGCCTGACTACTTAGCTCTCAATAATCCTGAATCATCAAATAAAATTAATATTTTTATTAATCCAAATGAGTTGTTTTTAACATTGCTGAGTAATCCTAAGGACAATTTACTAGGAACATTATCACTTCTTGAGAAATATAATTCTCTAAAAAGATGTAGACACTTAATAGAATCTTGGGGATCTCAAAGATTAAAAACTTTAGAAAATTGTATATCTATTTTAATTGATAATCCTTCTTCAGGTTCTTCAAATACAAATAAAGAGATAGATGATCTTTTTAAGGATTTAAACTCAGATGCCATTAAATTTCAGGAATTATATTACCTAGAAAGACAACATATAAATTTCTTAGACAAACAACGTTGTGGCAATTTCCTCGCTAGTTAATATAAAAAGTTTTAATTTATAGGCAGTATTTTTTAATCAAGTTTTTAACTTTTTTGGGTTTATCTTCAAGAACATAAGCTTCTACTTCTTTCGCATAAGTTCCAGAAAAATTTGAACTAGAGAACTCTAATGCTTTTCTTTTACTTTGATGCAATTTGCTTTCTAATTTTTTTATATCACCTATTGTTTTATTGTCATTACATTTTTGTATCGCATGAGTTGCTTCGTGTCTTAATGCTTTTCTTACCGCCCTTTCTGTTTTGAAGTTATCTTTATTTGGTTGTTGATTCTTATTTCTAAAATTTGTTTTCCTTTTTGCATTTTCAGTACATATTATTATTTTATTTTCTTTAAAATTATGTAGCCCTTTTATTTCTTTGTTTAATAGACATTCAATTTTATTTTCTTCAACTATGTAGTTTGCTTTTATTAATAAGTTAAGAATCTCTTTATCTAATTTGCTCAAAAATAATATAAATTCCATTCTATTTTGTTTACTTCACTATAGTTGGGATTTGTTCTATATCAGTGGTAGATAAGCGACTTAAGAAATTCTTATTCATCTTCCAACTTTGTGGATTTTTTGTAATAGCCCATGTAATTGCATTGTTATTAAATCTTTTATTTAATAAATCAATCGTTTTCATAAGATTTGTTGATTTTTTTAATACTTTCTGAGATTTGTAATTGATAACTGATTGCTGTAAATATTCGCTATTTGTTAAATCCTGCATTAAAACACCAGCTTTTGAGAATTTATATTCGGGATTATAAATTTCTTTAGATAATTCAACTACTATTTTTAAAATATTGTTTGTGTCATCTGTTGCATTTGTAAGTTTTCTATGAGCACTTCTTTGATAATTTTGACTTGAATATTTACTGGTTCTAGCAAATACTCTAATATTAGATGATTGTAAATTCTGACTTCTCATTTTTTCAGAGGCTTTTATTGCGTGAGTTGCCAGTGCTTGAGTTAAGTCTTCTAATTTTGTGATAGGCGTGCCGAAACTCCTGCTCACCTGAATTTCTTTTTTTGACTTCTTGTTTTTTTCTATGGGCAGGCATCTATGGCCTTTCAGTTCTAATTGCAGTCTTTTCCCTACGATGCCTAATTTCTTAATGATTTCATTTTCTTCCATATCTCTTAGTTCTCTCGCATTTTTAATACCTTTACTTTGTAACCAATTAGAGGTTTGTTTCCCGACTCCCCATATCTTATCTACACTAATTCTTTTCAAATAATTATTCTCATTTTCGGTTCTAGCTAAATCAAATATTCCAGCTGAATAATCAATATTTTTAGCTAGTTTATTAGCAATTTTTGCTCTTACTTTATTTTCTCCTATTCCTACTGTTATGGTAATCCCTAGATTCTGATATATTAATGATCTTATGCTTCTTGCCCAAGGATATAGATTTTCATCATTAGGTCTAGAAATCGAGACGAATGCTTCGTCAATGGAATAAATTTCTATCTGTTCACAGTAGTTTTTCAGTAAATTCATTAGTCTTCTGCTCATATCCCCATAAAGCGAGTAGTTTGAGCTTAAGACTGCTACATCTAATTTATTTAGTCTTTCTTTGATCTTAAAATACGGAGTTCCCATTTTAATTTTTAAAGCTCGCGCTTCAGGGCTTCTTGCAATGATACATCCGTCATTATTAGATAAAATTACTACTGGTTTATTTCTCAAATGAGGATTAATATTTTGTTCACATGACGCGTAAAAATTATTAGCATCTATAAGAGCTATTGCATCAATATTTGAAATTCTCATAAATAGCTATGTATTGAATAAATAACAACTCCCCATATCTGTACATCAATATGGTTTTTAAACCTAAAATCAGGATAATTATGATTTTCTGATTTTAAATATAATTCATTATTTTTTATAGATAATCTTTTTATTGTAAATTCTCCGTCTATCATTGCAATGATGATATTCCCTGGCCTGGCTGTTAAGCTCTTGTCTACTATTATTAAATCTTTATCTTTAATTCCTGCATTTATCATTGAGTCACCTTTAACTCTAAGAAAAAAAGTGCTAAAAGGATTAGATATTAAATGTTCGTTTAAATCAATATTTTCTTCTGTATAGTCATCTGCAGGAGAAGGAAACCCTGCTGATACCGAATCCGTTAATAAGGGTATTTTAAATATTTTAGTAGTTGAATCAAAAGAATCCAAGATGGAATTAATAGTATATATGTACTATATAACAAAAAATCAAAAAATAGTTATTTATTAAACTTTTATAGATTAATTTTAGATTGAATCTAATCTTTTTACGAACGATGGTAAGGGGAATTGTTTGATATAGAAATAGCTCTATAGATTTGCTCGATTAGGATTAATCTAGCTAATTCATGAGGAAAAGTTAAAGGAGACAGGCTTAGTACAAGATCTGATTTTTCTTTTATATCTGGACTAACTCCATCAGTATCACCAATTAAGAAATTAATTTTTTTATTTTTAAAATTCAAGAGTAAGGAACATAGTTCAACCGAATTAAACTGTTTTCCTTCTTCACTTAGGCAGATAATAATATTGTTATTGGATCTAAGATTATTTAAATTAAAAGCCTTTAACTCATTAATGATAAGTTCAGGCATTCTTTTTTTGTATTGATTAATTCCATCTCTAATCCAAAGTTTCTTTATTTTGCCGATAGCATAAATTGCTAATCTATTACTCTGAATCATAAGTAAATATCAAAACTAATTATTCATCAAGAAGATAATTAAATTCATCATATAGTTCCTCTTCGGTTGTTAATTTCTTGGAAAAATTATCTTTTTTAGAATTCATATTAATTTGATTAATCTCACTTTTTCTTAGTGAATTATTAACGTTAGAAGTCTCTTCTAAAGATTCTGAATTATCAATTAACGAATAAAAAATTTTATTGGGATCTTCTGAATTAAGTGGATTGGTGATTAAATTATCATTATTAGTTATATTTATGTAATTATTTATATTTTTACTTTCGTTATTTAAATTTTTCTCTTTTTTAAATTTATTGAGTTTATCTAAATTATTTTTTGATAAGCTCATGATATAAAGGATTAAATAAATTCATATTTAATTTAAACATATTATTTATCTTTTGGATGAATTCTAAAAACTATCATCAAAAAAAAAGATTTGGACAACACTGGTTGGTAAATAAAAAAATATTAGAAAAAATTAAAGAAATTGCTGTTCTTAATGAAAATGACTTTATTTTAGAAATTGGTCCTGGTAAAGGAGCTTTAACATCTAAGTTGTTAGATTCAGAAATTAAAAATTTACATGCAATTGAATTAGATAAAGATTTAATAAATTTATTAAATGAAAAATTCAATAATAATGATAAGTTTTCACTGCAGCAGGGAGATATTCTTTCTGTAAATTTAGATTCGATTAATAAAAAGATTACAAAAGTGATTGCAAATATTCCTTACAATATAACTGGCCCAATATTGGATATTTTTATAGGTCGATTGGGCATTATAAGAAACTATAATTACGAAAAAATAATATTTTTAATGCAGAAAGACGTTGTAGATAGGATTTTGTCAAAAGAAGGTAGTTCTAATGCTGGTGCGCTTAGTATAAGAATGCAACTTTTATCAAAAATAAAAAGAATATGTGATGTGCCGCCTTCATCATTTAGTCCTCCTCCAAAAGTTTTTTCTTCTTTAGTAGTTTTCGAACCAATTAAAAATGATTTAAGATTAGATATTAGTCTAGAAAAATACATAGATAAACTTCTTCGAATTTCATTTAATTCAAGAAGAAAAATGCTTAGAAATACACTTAATTCAATACTTTCAAATGAAGAGATAAATGAATTATCTGAATCTTCAAAAGTTTGTTTTAATTTAAGACCACAAGATATTTCAATTGACCAATGGATTAAGCTTGCAGAAAATTGTATTAAAATTAAAAAATAAAAATTTAAGTATATGCAAGATTTAGCTAAAAAGAAAATTAATATAAAATCTCCTGCCAAAATAAATTTACACCTTGAAGTTATTGGTAAAAGACAGGATGGATTTCATGAGTTGGCAATGATTATGCAAAATATCGATCTTGCTGATTATTTAGAATTTGAAATTAATAATGAAGGTTTAATTAAACTTGAGTCTGATTGTAATGATTTAAGCCTATCTGATGATAACTTAATTGTTAAATCGGCAAACCTATTAAGGAAAAAATCAAATATAGATTACGGTGCGAATATATTTTTAAGAAAAAATATCCCAATTGGCGCAGGATTAGCTGGTGGATCTAGTAATGCAGCAGCAACATTAATTGGTCTTAATAATTTATGGGATTTGAAATTAGATCAAGAAAATTTATGTTCATTAGCATCAACTTTAGGATCTGATATTCCCTTTTTTATAAATGGTGGTCTTCAATTATGTTTTGGAAGAGGCGAAATTTTGGAGAAATTAGATTCAACCCTAGAATATGGAGCAATTCTTTTAAAAAACCCGAATGTATCAGTATCAACTGCTGAAACTTATAAAAAATATAGTAATAGATTTTGTGATCAATATCTTACTGATAGAGAAATGATTGAAAACATAAGAAAAAATTTAAGAGATAATAGTTTAAATAATTTAAATTTTGATAATCAACATTTATCTATTAAAAATGATTTGCAGTTAGTTGTTGAAAATGAAAATGATTCTGTAAAGCAGGCATTATATTTACTTTCTAAATTAGAAAATTGTCTCACATTTTCAATGAGTGGATCAGGCCCTACATGCTTTGCACTCTTTAAAGATATAGAGACTGCTAAAAAAGAATTAACTGCAAATTCTAAATTATTTATGGATAAAGGCTATGATTCATGGGTTTGCACTTTCCTTGAAAAGGGAATAACATTCATTTAAATTTTTTTTATATAAAAATCTATTGTGGCTGATAATATTAATGAGAATATTGAAAAAAATATTCCCGAAAAAGGACCTTTAAATTTTATTGTTGGATCATTAACAAGTTTTTTATTATTTATATTTTTTTATTTTTTAAGTAATAAAATTGCAATTTATTTTTCAGTACATAAACCATCTAATTCTTCTGAAATAGTCCAAAATATTTCTTCTAGTATTAATACTTTAATAATTGGATTATCTTTTTTGCTAACTTTCTCTTTTGCTTTTATAGGTATAGGACTTTTTATTGTATTTATTCGCAGTTTTTTTCTGAAGAAAAATTGAATTGCCAATATTATTAAGAAAACACTTTCTTTGAATGTCTTTACATGACTTAGGCCTTTTAGTCCTTTTACTTTCACCGGGAATGATTTTATCAATATTACTACTCATAACCTTCGCTGAAGGAGGTTGAATTATTCGAAGTGGTAGGATTATATATGTGATTAATTAGGTAATTAATTGTGGCTGGAACGTTATTATTTAATGCTTTGAAAGAGGCGATTGATGAAGAAATGGCAAATGATGTAAATGTTTGCGTAATGGGGGAAGATGTTGGTCAATATGGAGGATCTTATAAAGTAACTAAGGATTTATATGAAAAATATGGAGAGTTAAGAGTCTTAGATACTCCAATTGCAGAGAATAGTTTTACGGGTATGGCTGTAGGTGCAGCAATGACTGGCTTAAGACCAATAGTAGAAGTGATGAATATGGGTTTTTTGCTTTTAGCTTTTAATCAGATATCAAATAATATGGGTATGCTTAGATACACAAGTGGCGGAAATTATAAAATACCAGCAGTAGTTCGAGGACCTGGAGGAGTTGGTCGTCAACTTGGTGCTGAGCATAGTCAAAGACTTGAAGCATATTTTCATGCAGTTCCTGGTATAAAGATTGTTGCATGTAGTACACCCACAAATGCTAAAGGTTTAATGAAAGCAGCTATAAGAGATGATAATCCGGTTCTATTTTTCGAACATGTTCTTCTATACAATTTGTCTGAAGAATTACCTGAGGGAGATTATACTTGCGCTTTAGATCAGGCTGACGTTGTAAAAGAAGGGAAAGATATTACTTTATTGACTTATTCAAGAATGAGACATCACTGCCTTAAAGCTGTTGAAGAATTAGAAAAAAAAGGAATAGATGTTGAGTTAATAGATTTAATAAGTTTAAAACCATTTGATATGGAAACCATCTCAAAATCAATAAGAAAAACAAATAAAGTAGTTATTGTTGAAGAATGTATGAAGACTGGAGGTATTGGTGCAGAATTAATTGCCTTGATAACAGAAGAGTGTTTCGATGATCTTGATGCCCGACCAATTAGATTATCTAGTCAGGATATTCCAACTCCTTATAATGGAAATCTTGAGAATTTGACAATAATCCAACCACATCAAATAGTTGAAAAAGTTGATGATTTAATTAGTGGGAGTATATAGGCAATGAAAAGAAGGCAAGGTTGGCTTTTCTTTATTATATTTCTACTTACTTTATCTGTTTATCTATTAATTAATTATCCCTTACTGTTAGGATTGGATTTACAAGGGGGTTCTCAACTTACACTCCAAATTATTAAAGAGGAAGGTAAGGTTACAAGGGACGAACTTGAAGCAGTTAATTCGGTTATAGATAAACGTGTTAACAATTTAGGGGTTTCTGAGTCTAACTTGCAAACCCTAGGTGGTGATCAATTGATTTTAGAATTACCTGGAGAACAAAATCCATTAGTTGCTTCAAGGGTATTAGGTAAGACTGCTTTATTAGAATTTAGAACCCAAAAAGAAGGAACATCTTCAGATTTAAAAACCCTTCAGCTACAGAGATTGATTATTAAAGAATTAATTGAACAATATTCCTCTGCAGAAAAAAGTCAATATGATGATAATTTCTTAAAAGTTATTCAAGATGATCTTAAAGAGATAGTGCAAGAATTAAATTACTCATCTACTAGTAATGATTTATATGGGAAATTAATTGAAATTAAAAAGTATGTTGATAAAGAAATTACAAATTTATTTATTAAAACAGATTTATCTGGTAAGGATCTTATTAACGCAGGAAGGAGACAAGAACAAACAAATAGTAATTGGGAAGTTTTATTAACTTTTAGTAATTCGGGAGGTGAAAAGTTTGCTGAAATTACAAAGTCAATTGCTGGAACTAATCAACTTTTGGCTATTATTCTAGATGGCGAATCAATAAGTGAAGCTAGTGTTGGTAATCAGTTTTCTAATACTGGGATTACAGGAGGATCAGCAACAATAAGTGGTAATTTTACTGCTGAAAATGCTAGAGAATTAGAAGTTCAACTTAAAGGAGGCTCATTGCCATTGCCAATTGAAATAGTAGAAACTAATACTATAGGGGCTCTGTTGGGATCCAAAAATATTTTTAAAAGTCTTTATGCAGCTATTAGTGGACTAATTTTTGTTGGTATATTTATGATTTTTAATTATAGAATTTTAGGTTTTGTTTCAGTTCTTTCTCTAGTACTTTATGGTTTCTTTAACTTAGCCCTATATTCTTTGATTCCCGTAACTTTGACTTTACCTGGTATATCTGGGCTTATACTCAGCATTGGTATGGCTGTTGATGCAAATATTCTAATATTTGAGAGAATTAGGGAAGAATTATATGATGGTAATACTCTTACAAGATCGATTGATAGCGGTTTTCAAAGAGCTAATTCATCTATAGTTGATGGTCATATTACAACTCTTCTAAGTTGTTTTGTATTGTTTTTATTAGGAACAAATTTTGTTAAGGGTTTTGCGGCAACATTAGGTATTGGAGTCTTAATAAGCTTGTTTACCTCATTAAATTGTTCTAAAACTATTTTGCGATTTTTTACAACATATCAATCTTTGAGACAAAAAAATCTCTATCTGCCAAGGAATAATTTTTCAAATTAAATTTTTTATTTCTAATTTCTCATGAAATACAATTTTGAATTAATAAAAAATAAAAAAAAGATAATTGGTTTTTCAACTGTTCTTATTTTGTTGAGTATTCTAGGAATTTTATATTCTACTTTTAATACTTCTTATAAGAAACCTATAAATTTAGGGATGGATTTTGTTGGTGGAAATGAACTAAGGATAGAAAGAGTTTGTGAATCGGAATGTTCTAATCTTTCCCCAGATTCAGTTTTAGAAAATTTAAAAGAGATCTCTAAAAATAAAAAAGTTTTAAATAATCTTAAATTACAATTCCAAAATAATAATAAATTAATTTCAATAAGAACACCTTATTTAAGTATTGAAGAATCTAATAATCTTATTTCTTATCTTGATAATATTGTTGGACCTCTAAATTATGAGAGTAAGGACTCAAGATTAATAGGTCCAAAGCTTGGGAAAAGATTACTTACTAATTGTATTACTTCATTGTTGGTTTCTTTATTTGCAATATCTTTATATATAACCATTAGATTTGATAAAAAATATGCATTATTAGCATTATTAGCTTTATTTCATGATTTATTAATTGTTTTTGGAATATTTTCTTGGTTGGGGATTATATTATCTGTCGAGGTAAATAGTTTATTCGCTGTGTCCTTACTAACTATTGCAGGTTATTCTGTAAATGATACTGTTGTTATTTTTGATAGAATTCGTGAGAATTTAAAATTTAAGAAAGAAGGCTATAACGAAATTATTCAATTATCAGTAAACGAATCATTTAGGAGAACTACGTTTACCAGTATTACAACGCTTATCCCTTTATTAAGCATAATTTTGTTTGGATCTTACTCGCTATTTTGGTTTTCCTTAGCATTATCATTAGGAATTATAGTTGGAAGTTATTCAAGTATTTTATTGGCTCCATCTTTGTTGCTTAAAGACTGAGCTTAAAGCTTCTAATTTTATGAAATTGAATTATTATTTGATAATTTTATTTTCCTTAGTTTTAATAGATCTTTCTACTGAACTAAGAATATTATTTGATCATTTTACTTTTAGTTCACTATATTTTGCTATTGGTAAACATCCCTTAGCTTTCTTTATACTTTTTTCCTATCCATATTTATATAAAAAAATTAATTAGGTAGTTTTTAAATATCTTTAAATGATTCTTTGATTAAAACCTGTATAACTACAGCTAATGGAAGAGAAAGTATTAAGCCTAATGGGCCAAAAATGAAGGTAAATCCAAATTGTGATATTAATGTTAAACCAGGAAGTAAGTTTGCTTTTTTCTTCATTATAGATGGCATTATTATATAGCTTTCAATATTTTGAATGATTACATATGCTCCAAAAACGGCCAGTGGTTTCCAAAAATTATCTAGTAATGCAATTGAGATTGGAAATATACCACTAATAACTGGACCTATATTTGGAATAATATTAAGAACCATTGCTATTAAAGCATTTGAGACAACATATTTGACATCTAATATAGACAGAACTATTAATGATAATAGACCTACTGATAATGAGCTTATGACCATAGAAAAGGTCCAATTTGCTAATGCAGTATTGCATTTTTCCAGAATATTTCTAAATTTGTTGCGATAATTTTTTGGAATTAAAAGAAGTATATTTTCTTTATATTGTTTTGGTTCAATAGAAATCATTAAACTCACTGCTAATACGAAAATTAATTTCAAAAGACCTGAACCCAGATTCCCCGCTATATTTATTAAATTTTTAAAACTTTCTTGAATAGCTTTTGCAATAGTTGAGGCATCTGGAATGGTTACTACATTATTTATAAGACTGAAAATGTCTATAACATTTTCTGATTGTTCACCATAAAATAAATTATTAAATTTGTTCAGATTTGTATTAATCAAAATATTTATTTTTGATAAACCATTTGGAATATCAACTAGTATTTCATTGAATTCTTTTATAAACGGAGGCAATACAAGAATAAAAATGGTAAATACAATTACTGATATAACAGTTAAGACAAGAAACAATGATAACGATCGGGGAATTTTCAAACCCTTCTGTATTTGATTACATAAATTACATACAATATTTGAAATTACTAAGGAACAAATTATTAAGAGGAGAAAATTTCTTAGAGTCCATAATATTAACGAAGTGATTAAAATTACTACTAACTTGAAATATGATGAACTACTCAATTTTCAAAATATTTTACTTCTTCTCAGAATATCCTAATCCATTTGATTTGGCATAACTATTTGCAAATCTCATAAATCTATCAAAGTCAGATGTGTTCTTCCAAATGTATACTGCTTCTAAAAATATTGGTTCTCCATCAACAAATTTTACTTTAACTTCCCTAGTTAGTATTTCACCTTCAGAGTCAATCAAACGCATACCTGTGATTTCTCCATCTGTAATTGAAGATAATGCTTGAGGTTTTTCGAACAAAAATAATGCTTGGCCTGTGGTACCATCCTTACTCCTAGTGAGTCTTATTTCAGGCACTACTGGCTCATCCGTTCCTTCATAAAATTGTATTTTTGCTGTCATAATATTCAATTAATAATTTCCTATTTTAGGAAATATTTTTCTCATTCGTTTGTAATTATTTTATAAAACATTATTTATTAACTCTATGATTCTTTCATCATATTTTTTGTCGGTTAAATCTAATATCTTTATATTTGTTTTTCCAACCTTTTCATATTCATAACACTTATCGTAATAATCTAAAACTGATCTGCAAACTAATTCCCATTTCTCACTATTAATTGATTCAAGAGCTATTTTTGTTCTTTGCGGTCCTAATCTTTTTTTTATCCTTAGTACAGATTCTTGTAGTTCCTCTTTCTTGAAAACACTATAAGTATCTATCAACTCATCTAATCTGTTAGATTCGCTCCTTAAAATTTCAATTCTCCTAGAATTTTTCATTTGATTAAAGAATTCATGAGGGATTTTACATTTACCTATATTTGCACTTTCAGCTTCTACAAAAATATTATTAGTAAATTGAAAGGAATTTAATTTTTCTGCAATTTGATTTTCAAATTGTTCATTTGAAGGTTGTTCTCTCATTCCTAAACCTCCAAATGTACTTCCTCTATGACAAGCTAATCCTTCAAGATCAATAGTTTGATATTTATATTTATCTAGTAATGATAATAACCTTGTTTTGCCTGTTCCTGTTTTTCCGCCAATAACTACAATTTTCAACTTTTTCGAAAAACTATCTAAAACCCATCTCCTATATATTTTGTATCCTCCATTTAGTGTAACGAGATTTAATTTAAATTTTTCTAGTAACCAAGCAATACTTTTTGACCGCATACCTCCTCTAGAGCAATATATTCTGATAAACAATTCATTATTGTTTTTATTAGTAATAGTTTTATAAGAGTCAATACTCATGAATAAATTATTAAGAAGTAATTCCGTTTTTTTTTCAAAAAATTTTAATCCCTCTATCACTGCTTTTTTTCTTCCTTCTTTTTTATAAATCGTGCCAATTATTGATCTCTCATAATTATCAAATAGTGGAATATTAATAGAATTAGGCATGTGTCCTTTATAATATTCACCTGGGCTCCTTACATCAATAAGTGGTCCTTTAAAACTTCTAAATTTCTCTAGTTCCTTTCTTTTGAAATACATGGATAGTTTTTATTTTTTGATTGATTTTTTAAAATGAATAACAAAGAACAAGATAACTATAGTAATGCTACATTAGATTTGATAACAAAATTTGTTGATTCCAATCAAAGAAAAAGAATAAATTCATTAACTCAAATAGAATCTGAAGTCGAAAATATTTTTAATCTTGGCTCTTCACTTTTTGATATCTTTGATAATGATGGAGATGACTGGGCTGCTGGTTGGATATTGCAAGTTTTAAAAAAATTTAAGCCTGAATTTTTTGAAAACTCTAAATTCAATAATTGGTTTAATACATATTCAGATATTGATATTAATTATGAAGATTTGCAATTGATGTTGGTTGAGCAAAAATTTGAAGAGGCAGATAGATTAACAAGTTTCTACTTACGTAAATTAGCTGGAAAATTAGCTGAGAAACGTGGATATGTTTTCTATAGTGAAGTAAAGAATATGTCAGGTAAAGATCTACAAACGATAGATAGATTATGGAATATTTATTCTACTGGTAGATTTGGATTCTCAATTCAAGCAAAGATATTAAAATCAGTAGGTAAAAAATATGAATTAATGTGGCCGAAAATTGGTTGGAAAAAAGAAGGCATATGGACTAGATATCCTGGATCTTTTCGCTGGTCATTGGATGCTCCTGATGGTCATATGCCTTTAATAAATCAACTAAGAGGAGTAAGACTTATGGACTCAATCTTACGGCATCCTGCTATTGCAGAGAGACATAATAATATTCTTTAAATTTAGGTATTTAATAAGTTAAAATTAATACAGTATCAAAATATTATTATGTCCTTAGTTCGGGGCAAAAATATTTTAAAAAAATTTTTTAAAAGACCAAAGATTAATTGGTCAAACCACGAATTCGAATCATCATTACAGTTAAATGAATTTGTCGATCAATTATTAGAACCTATTAAAAATTCTCAATCAAGCTATCTTATAAAACTTGGTTTACATGAAGCTTTAGTTAACGCAGTAAAACATGGAAATAAATTAGATCCTAAAAAATATATTAGAGTAAGAAGAATAATTACTCCTAATTGGTGTGTTTGGCAAATTCAGGATCAAGGTAATGGTTTAGAAATAAAAAAAAGAGACTACAAATTACCAAAAAAAATAAGTAGTGTAAATGGCCGTGGCCTATACATTATTAATGAATGTTTTGATGATATTAGATGGAGTAGTAAAGGTAATAGGCTTCAGTTGGCTTTAAAAAGGTGATTTTTACTAGGGCAAGGTTGATCTACGTTAATTTCTTTTAACCATTTTATACTTTCTTCTATATACTCAATAGTTTCCTTCTCATTACAAGAAATAATTAAATGGCATAATCCTGCCGAAATTAATTCTGCAGATCTTTTATATTTATTTCCTTTATCTTTATGCCATTTAGAATGATCAATTTTTAATTTGTCATTAAGACTTTGAACAAGCTGAATAGTATCTTTATCCCAATAGGTCATAGAAGTTTTTATTTACTTTACCGCAGACCATACTTTGGTCATAAAAAAGGAATTTGATTTTACATCTTTAAACCCTACATCCTCAATTTTATAATCTATATTCTCTTTTATGTAATCACAATAAAAAGGCTCATGAAATGATTTATAGAAGCTTTCCATTACGGATGTAAAGTCAGGTGAATCACTTATTTGAATTGAATCAGCTAAAACTAATATCCCCCTAGGTTCAAGAACTCTAAAAAATTCATTTAATACTTTAGCTCTAATTGTTCTAGGTAATTCATGAAATAAGTAAACACAAGAAATGCATTGAAAACTATCATTTTCAAAAGGTAATTTCTCAGCATTACCTTTTATTAACTGAATTAAATCACCATCTAAATCTGAAATATATCTACTTGCTTCTTTTAAGTATGAATCAGATAAATCAATTCCTGTGATTTTTTCTTTAGGAAATGCGGCTCTTAATTGTTTTAATGTTCTTCCTGATCCTGTAGCTACATCAAGTATTTTTATAGAACTTTTTTTTCTATCACTAAACATTTTAAGTCCTTCTTTTATTGGCTTAATTATTCTTCTCCTCATTGAGTCAGCACTTCCATTGAAAAGTATTTCTACTTGTAGGTCATAAATACTAGCTGAAAAATCTGATAAATAGCCATCTGTTTGATGATGAAAATTTCTCAAGTAATATTGAGGATAATTATCTTTTTCAATTGATTTTGGAAGATCATCAAAGTTTTGTTTTCTGCGTCTATCCCATGTATTAGGCATATCGAGCCAAATTTTAGGATATTGAGTTAGATATCTAAGCCATGGTTCATCAAACAATAATTTTTTTGGATATAAATTTTTTTCTGCATCATTCCAATCTTCTTCTCTTAAGATATCCATTGATTTTTGGATTTGCATTAGAAGTTCCTTATCTACATCAAAATTTTCAAGCTTTGAATCGGGAAGAATAAAATTCATTAATCTTGAACTGATCTGCTTGTGAGCAAAACCTGCAATACTTTTACTTTGTTGTAGAGTTTTATATGCAATTTTTGAAATAGATTCTCTAGCCATTTTTCAATTTATATATCTATATTCCAACAAAAAAAAAATCAATTTGAGAATATTTTGTGATATTTCTCAAATTGATTAATTTAAACTAATTAGTTCTTTTAATTATGCATCGTAATACATGAAGAATTCATGGGGATGAGGTCTTTGTCTTAGTTGTTGTACCTCTTCGTATTTTATATCGATAAAGTTATCAATAAAATCTTCAGTAAATACTCCACCAGCTAATAAATAATCCTTATCTGCTTTTAGCGCATTAAGTGAGTCATTTAGAGATGAAGGTACTGTATCAATTTTTGCAAGTTCATCAGCTGGAAGTTCAAACAAATCTACATCTACTCCATCACCAGGATCAATTTGATTTTTAATTCCATCAATTCCTGCAAGCATCATTACAGAGAATGCTAAGTAAGGATTTGCAAGTGCGTCACCTGATCTGAATTCTAATCTTTTAGCTTTAGGGCTTGGACCTGTTAAAGGTATTCTTACCGCAGCTGATCTATTACCCTCAGAATAAACTAGATTTACAGGCGCTTCGAATCCTGGAACTAATCTTTTATAACTATTTGTGGTTGGGTTAGTAAATGCTAGGAATGAAGGAGCATGCTTAAGTATGCCTCCGATGTACCATCTTGCTGTTTGAGATAAATTTGCATATAAATAATAGAGAATGAGACACCTTACTGTTAAGATCATAAAAAGACTCAATCGAATCTTTTTCGGCGGCATGGCCAAGTGGTAAGGCAGAGGATTGCAAATCCTTTATCCCCAGTTCGAATCTGGGTGCCGCCTTCTTCAATTTTGTAGCAATATTTGCTATAAACCCTTCCAAACACGTGAGTTTTGTATATCTGTTATACATTTTTATCACTCATTCTTTGGACAGCAAGTGGACAGCAAGTGGACAGCAAGTTTATTAGATTGTTATAACCTAATACTAGTATCCTATTTCTCTCTAATAAATCAAAATAATCAAATTTAAAATATAATTTTTAATTAGTCACTAAATCCTTCTATCAATTCTTTTGTTGAATAAATACCAACAAATGGAGCTGTTACCTCTTTTAATACTCCAGTAGTTTTCCCAAATATACTATTTTTTACTGAAATTAAATCATCTTCCTTTAAATATGGATTTCTTTTTGAACCTCTTTTCGCACCGGCAGAATAATTAATATTTTTTTTAAGAACTTTTCCATCTTTCTCGTACCTTATTAAAACAATCTTTCCAGAAAGAGGCTTTATAGGTCCA